>JANMEE010000196.1:0-17399 GCA_031376645.1 Dolichospermum sp. OTE_75_concoct_329_sub
ATTCCGTACTGGTCAGCTTTAATTTCTCCGGGTAGGTTGAGATTATTTTGAGTATTAAAAAGGGCATTATATTGATTTTCAGCTATTTTTTGGCGCAGTAATCGGTAGCCAGTACCAGTGGAACAGAGAAAATCTATATCCTTGCTTAATCTATATTCCCCATGATTTAAACTAACCAGAGTCCCACCGCCAAAATACGCGCCACACTCTAATAAAAAATTAGCATTTAATTGATTAAGAACAATTAAAATTTTTTGATGAAATTCCCTTTCAAACATTTTTGCTCCTAACCATGAATGATAATATTGAGCTAATTGTTGCACAAATAAGGATTCTATTTGGCTCAAGTCGCCTAAAACTCCCCGGTAGTGCCACCCTCGTTCATATATTCTCAGCATTTCTAAAGGAGTAAGATTTTCTATATCTTCTCTTTGCCAACATAATTTTTCTAAAAACAGTAATTTTTCTGGAATTTGAATTTGAGGTTTAATTAACATTGGGGTTATACGGGAGCTTAGTATTTTGAATCAGGGAATAGGAAGAAAATTGAAGCAGGAGTCAGGTTTCGCATTGATAAATAATTATTATAATTGTCAATTAAAGCAATATTGTAATTATACCTCATATATCTATTTATCAAAAACATTAATAAAATCCTAATAATAGGAAAGGATAGTAATTTATTGGTACATTTATCAACAAAAATGTTATTATTTAATAATAGTAAAGTGCTGATATTAAGATTCAACAGTTATCATGGGATACCCAAAACATTGGAAACAATTAGCTAAATCCATCAAGGAAAACTCAGGTTGGTGTTGTCAAAAATGCGGTCGTGTTTGCTTGCGACCTGGTGAAAAACCTGCTGACAATATTAAACCCCGTGCCTATAATCTACAAGTTCACCATTGGAACATGGATACATCAGATAACAGGGTTGAGAACCTAATTTGTCTTTGTAGTGGTTGTCACCTTAATTATCATCGTGGCGGCAAAGGTAATGTCTCCATTGGCCAGTTATCTCTGTTTGATGTGTCAACATTTTAAAATGACAAAATTTTCTTAGGGGAAATTTTAAGTAGGGTAGCGATCGCAAAGCGCGACCTAGTAATCACCTGGAGAATCTACAAAAATTGCCCCTAGTAACGCACCCACTTATCTCTAATTACACGAAATGGCACTTTCGCACTACTTAACCTTATTTAATCCACGATTCTAAGCAAATTAAAAGAGGCGCACCTAAAGAAAGATGCTGCATTATGAAGTGCGAAATGTGGGTTATATCATCAGAAAATATACGGAAAGTTGAAGGTTTCGGCTTTTTGATTTTTAAGGATTGACTATACCGACAGTTCCAGTATATAAGTAATATAATGCTTAATCACTTAGAAAGTGATCTTTGTAATAAAAGCCGTGATAAGTAAAATTAAGATTCTACGAAATATTACTTAAAATAAACAGATGACATCAAAAATTATTCAGCAACGGAGTCAAATTTGGCAGAAATATGATGAAGCTGGTAAGCAGCAGAAAGAACTTGCTTCTTACTCTAGTCAGTTTAGTTCTGCTAGTGTAGTCCAAGATATATCTTTTTTGACTGCAACAGAGACACCACCTGACGAACTAGCTGCATCAATTTGGCAGATAAAACATGAAGTAGACGAAATTAAAAAAGCCGAATCTCGTATTGAACAATATCAAGCTGAGATTGCAGAAACAAGGAAGCAGTTTTTTATTGTAGTGGGGGTTGTTGCTTTTGTAGTTGTTGTTATTTTGTTGATGCTTTTTAAGCGGTAAAACTCGTAGAAATTGATATTAAATCGTAAAGAGAAAGTTTTCATTATTGTCCTGTAACGGGTGAGGGGAAGATATGTTTTGGATTTGGAAAGAGCGTGTCGCCGAGCTAAAAAGAAAGATTAATGCTGCTCAACAAGAAATTCAAGCAGCGCAGGGAAAGGGGCAACTATTTTTTAGGCATGGGACAAAGTTTAGCAAGCAAATTGAGGGATTTTTTCAAGGGCAATTTGCAGAAAATCAAAAAGAATTAGAGGGTTTTCTTTCTGGTTGTGAAACTGTTGATGTGCGGGAATGGGAAGCTAATTATTGGCAATCCTGGCAACCTTCTGATGCTTTGCTCAATAACTATATCCGCATTGGTGCAAATGTCGAGTCAAGAGGTGATCGCCTATTTGCAGTTCCACACTATGCACCGTTTATTGGTAACAACAAAACTTTAATTGTATTGAGTGATGATAGTACGGCTGATCGAGCGATCGCTTTATTACAATCACTGGCAATTCGTATAGCACTGACCCTACCACATCAATCTCGTTATACATTGATTGATCCAATTGGTGGAGGTTCAGCCTTTCCCATGCAGCGATTTCTCCCTTCTGTCCGCGAAACAAGTGGTGATATCCGACGAGACTTAGATCAAGTTAGTGCTGATATTAGAAGAATTATCGCTACCTATCTTGATGCAAGTTCGGATTCATTTGACCTTTTACCAGAAGATACTCGTATTAACGAGCGGTTAGAATTTATTCTCGCAGCCAATTTCCCAAGAGAATATGATGGACTTGCTATTCAAGCACTTTATAGTATTGGTAGAACTGGTCCAAAAGCTGGCAAATACTTGATTTTGCACTACAACAAATCGCAGCCACTACCACGCGATATGAGAATAGATGGCTTTGAAAATGCTGCATATATTGATTTAACTAATGGCTACAGACAGGTTGATCCCACAGCTTGTCAGTTAAGGTTTGTTCCAGACATAGCACCATCTCCTAGTTTACAAACAGAGCTTTTTAATGAACTTAGTAAAGCTAAACCGCCTCAACATAACTTGGCATGGGATCAGACAGTGGAAATCCTTAGTCAACATTGGTGGAAAGAAAGTGCTGCTAAACTTATTGAAACACCAATTGGTGGCTATGGTAGTAAGGAACTTTTAAGGGTATGGTTTGGCGAAAAGAACCAAGAAAATACCTGCGCTCATGGCATATTAGGCGGTACGGCTGGTTCAGGAAAATCAACTTTGTATCATGTCATCATTATGGGGTTAGCAATTCGCTACGCACCTGATGAACTAAAAATGTATTTAGTTGATGGTAAGTCTGGCGTTACTTTCCAACCTTACCGAGATTTACCTCACGCTGAAGTAGTTTCCCTGCACACATTACCTGAACTATCCCGCAGTGTGCTTTCTGAATTAGTCGCAGAGATGGATTATCGGTATGTTCTATTTGGCTCAGTTGGTGTGGAAAAATTAGCAGATTATTGGAAAAAGGGTCAACCTAAAGGCAAACTTCCCAGAATTTTACTACTTGTAGATGAATATCAGGAGTTATTTGAAGGCGATCAAGATGGAATCGCATCTAGTCACCTGCTAAGACTGTCACAGCAAGGACGGGCCGCTGGAATCCATTTTTTATTGGGTTCTCAAGGATTTAGTGCAGTTGGTATGTTAAATCGTGATGATATTTTCAAAAACGTTCATCTGATGATGGCAATGCGGATGAAACCAGAGGATATTCAATCCTTAACAAACTTTGGCAGAGGTGGCAAGCAGTTGATTATGAATTGTAATTTACCGGGTAAAATTGTCGTCAATGATGATCTTGGTAAGGATGCTGCAAACAAACTAGGAAAAGTTGCCTTTTTGGAGTCAGATGAACGCAATCAACTAGTTCAACAGCTATATCATAAAGCGCATAAAGAATTTTCTCCTGATGATTTACCTCTGCGTATTGTTTTAGATGGCTGGAAACAACCCAACATTATTGAGAATCCACAACTACTTGACTTGTTAGAAAATTCTGCTTGGCTGACACCGCAAGAGTGGCAAACAAAAGCACGTCAATCAAAGCAACAGGGAGGGATAGGTATTACTGATTGGTTCTCAGCAGAACGACCTAGAGCAGTTTGGCTGGGACAAGAATTTACTGTGCGTGGACAGGCAATGATGGTTCTGCGGCGGCGCGTTTCTGAAAATGCTGTGTTAGTTGGCAGTGAAAGTACAGTTATCTACGGAATGCTTGCAGGAATTCTCACCAGTCTGGCGGTGAATACTAATCCCAAGACTACAGAGTTCTACATTTTTGATCGCAGCATGGCAGAAACTCAATGGTGTGAAACATTAAAAATGCTTTGTGCCAGTGTTTTAAAACCTGTTGATTTTCCTATAAAATTTACACGCAGTGTCAAGGATATTGGAAAATTGGTAGATTTATTAATAGCAGAATTAGATCAACGGACTCAACTGGAAGATGACGAAAGGATTTCTAAGCCATCTATTTTTGTAGTGATGACAGAACTGGATCAAGTAGATGAAATTCGTCGTCAACCTGATGCTTATGGTATGACTGACTCTCCACTAGGTGAAAAGCTGCGTCGTTTGTGTGTTGAAGGTTCACGGTTAGGAATTCATATTATCTTGAATTTTTCTGGACTTAGAGCCATGTTCGATGTGATTGATGAACGCCGTGATTTGGTTAATTTTCGTCATCGTGTAGCTTTACAAATGTCTGAAGATGACTCTTTTACCTTTGTTCGTAATCGTATCGCTTCGCGGTTAAAAATACCTGATAACCCACTAGTTTCTGCATTATATCTTGATGTGCAAAGTGGTAGTGCAGTCCGCTTTAAGCCATACAGCACTGAAGCAACTATTCCTCTGAATGAGCAGCTTCATCAAATTTCTGAAACCCTTAAAAAATGGAGACAAAAACTATGAGTATGAATGATACTTTCCGGGAAATGAAAAACTTCCACGATGAACTCCGTCGTTTTAATGAAAATCTCAAATCATCAATGACTGATTTGCAGAAAAATCACGATCAGGTTTCTCCACTTTGGCAAGATGATATGCGGAAGGACTATGACTCCCAATGGCGGGAATTTGACGAGATGATGAAAAATTATCTCCAGCGAGAGGGTCCTGACTATGTCCAGTTTCTTGATCGGAGACTGAAAGCACTTGCAGGTTATTTGAGATCAGGACGATAATCATTTATTTTTAGTTGAAGGTAAGGAAATATGACTTATTCTGGTGGTGGTGTCAATGTTGATGTTCTTCTAGCAGGACTGAAAGAATATCGCAAAAGCTTGGAAGTTCATTTAGCTAAGATGACTTCAGAACATAATCAACTGGAACAGAGATGGCGTGCCTTTAATTCTGTTGCAGCAGGCAACTATGCAGATGAATTTCGCTCAGGTTGGATAAAAACTGATGAGCAATTTAAGGCTTATATTAGTCAATCTCAAAAAATTAAATCATTTTTAAATGATCGCATCTCACACTTGGAAAATATGTAGAAAAGCAAGAAAAATATGAGCAACTATGATCCTCGTGTTCTGATTCGTGCCTTTAATACTCTACAAGAGGAATTTCAACGATTTAATCAAACTTCTAGTGATACCCTCAAGGAAGCAGAGTATACCCAAAAATGCGCTCAAGACAGGGTTAATCAGGCATTGAGAGCAAGTGCGATCGCTCTCAATCAAGCAAAATCTGACATAGAAGATGTACAGGTAGTTGATCAAGAAGTTCGTGATTTGCTCTCAAACTCCAGTGCTGCTGTAGAAACTGCTCATCGTACAGTAGAAATGGTGGGTAAATTTCGACAGCAAGCAGAAACAACCCTGGCAACTTGGCAAAATAAACTACAAAAGGCTATAGCATGGCAAGCTCAAGCAGAGGCAAGACTACAGAGAGCAATTCAAGAGTATAATCAGGCGCAACGAAGTTTAGCATCTGCCCAACAAAACTTGGCATCTGCTCAACAAAATTTGGCATCTGCTGAAGCCAGTTTACGAAGTTGCATGAATAATCCAGAAAGTAAAAATTGTAATAGTGAACAACGAGCCTACGACAATGCTAATGTGGCAGTTGCAGTAGCTATTCAAGAGTTACAACGAGCAGGAATTGAGTTACAACAAGCAGAAATTGAAGTTGAAGCAGCACAGGAAGAACTAGAAAGGGCAAAAGCTAGAGTGCGAGCCTGTCAGCAAGCGGTTGGCTATGCAGAACAAGCTGTACAACACGCGAACCTAGCCACAGAACAGGCTAACCAAGCTATAACTGAGGCAGAACGCAGTTTAGAAAGTGCCGAATCTGCTAATCGTGCTGTGACAAAAGCTAGTACAAAAGCAACTGAGGAACATGAATTAACTGAACAAGCAACAGGTCAAGTTCATCAAGCAGAAGGTTTCGTCACTCAAGCACAAGTTAGCGTTCAGAGGGCAAGAAATCAAGCAGATTCAGCTTATAATTTCGCTGTTCGAGGCAATCAAGAACTTGGATATCGGACAAAGTTGCTTGTACTTTTTAATCAAGTTGATTCCAGTTTATCTGGTACAAAGACTGTGCAATCAAATTCTGCAACTACTCAACCTCAATCATCAGTAGCTAATTCCTTAGCGGATAGTCTTCAGTATGTAGATAGATATAATTATTTAGATGAAGAAGATGGATCAGTAAGAATTGAAGCTAAAGATATGGATGGGAAAGAGGTAGGATTTATTATTGCTGAAAGAACATATAATAACAGAATAAAAATAAAAGATACAGATGTTCCAGATGACTTGCAAAAAAAAGGTATTGGCTCTAGTTTGTTGTCTAGCCTTGAAAAGCGATTTCCTAAAGGTACAGAACTATTCTTTCAAGAAAACCAAGCACCAGAGTTCTGGAGCAAAAAAGGGTTTCAACAAAGAGTTACAAAAGATGGGATAACAGAATTTTTTAAGGTTATCAAATAAATATTAAGCATTAAATTAAATGGTATTGTAAAATATGACTGACACTGGCAGCACAGACAGTAAACTTCTATTAGCAGGACTGATAGAATACCGAAAGAGCCTAGAGAGTCACTTGAATAAGCTAGGTTCACAATATATCCAATTAGAAAACCGTTGGCGAACTTTTAATGCAGTTTCAGAAGGCAACTATGCAGAACAATTTCGAGCAGGTTGGACACAAACAGATGCGCGTTTCCAGACTTATCTTGCTCAGTCTGACAAAATCAAGTCTTTTCTGAATGAGCGCATTGAGTTTCTTGCTAGGGTAAATGGAGAAAATCCTGAATTGTACATATCAAGTCCTGCAAATTCTTCTAGAAATGGAGGATCTACTTCATCAGAAACTATAGCATCTGAGCCAAAGATAAAAGGTAATTCTAAATATCTACGCGATAACTTAGGCGGCATTACAGAAAATAAAATTCCTGGAACAGATAAACTTTATCCACCTGGTAAATACCAAGCTCATCATGTAATTCCTGTTGATAGTGCTAATAAAAGCCCTCTAGTTAGAACAGCAATAGAAAGATTTGGATTTGATATTGATTCAGCTATAAATGGTATTTACCTACCAACAAACGAAACTCAACAATCTGTAGTTAAAAACATGACTGGTGTTGATTTACCTAAACACTCAGGATATCATTCACGCTACAGTTCAATGATTAACGATATTCTTGAGGTACATTGGCAAGATATAAATGGTAAAGATCATTTATCTGAGTTTTTTATACATGAAAGTAGTACACAATCAGATCAAATAATTCTCAATACTTTACATACAGCCATTGACATAATCAAGAATTTAATAGTAGATGGAACATTAGATACAGAGGATATGTACAAAAATCGTAAAAAATCTTAGTAATTTTTATTTAGATGAGGAATTATGGAAGAATCTACTTGGTACATAAAACAGCGATCTCAACTAGAAGACTCACTTTGGACATTTAAACAGCGATATCGAGTTCTACAAGATTTTCAAAAAGATATTCAAGGAATTTGGCAAGATGACGCAGCTACTGAAATTAATGGCCGCTATTTTCGTCCCCATGAAGAAGATAGTCAGCAAACTTTGACAGCACTAGCTAGGCAATTGTCATTCTTAAGTGAGTCCGATGCAAAACTGCAAATGGCGAGTCAACTTATTTTAGAAGCCAATCGGTTATCAGAAGAGATCGAAAAATTAATAACTTTTGCTAATCAAGATATTTCTAGATCCCACAGTGAGTACAGTGTTTTTCAAGAACAAAATTCTGCTGCTAGAAGCGAACTACCTACAATTACTCAATTAATAAATCAGGCTAATAGCTTTAATGATAATTAATTTTGCTGGTAAGGTTCATGGATTTAATAAGGTGTCAAACTTTGTTTGAGGTTTCTTGTCCTACGCCATAACACAATGAAATGTAACCTTGAATAAGTTGTAAATAATCGTTTCAGACTTCTTTGATTTAATAACTTATTTTTCTATTAAAAATTTACATAAAAAATAATTACATAAATTCGTTTTCTTGTTAAAATAAATAATAATATCTATCTGAGTTAATCTAAGTCCAACAAAAGGTAAAAAAGATTTTAGTATCAAAAATCAGGTCAATTTAATAATTGATAAAAAATAAATTATGCCGCGCATATTTGACAACATAGAATTACAATTATTGCCCATATTAAGAGATACACTTCAAATCTCCTATCGAGCAGATTTTTGTGTCGGCTATTTCAATCTCAGAGGTTGGCGAAAAATAGATGATTTAATTGAACAATACGTTGGTGGCGATCTCGCGTGTTGCCGATTGCTAATAGGAATGCAAAGTTTACCCAGTGATGAAGTTCATGCTGCATTTACCCTTGGTACTGGTGAAGGAAAAATTGATAATAGTGCTATTGTTCGCTTCAAAAAACGCATGGCATCTGAATTTCGTCAGCAGTTAACTATTGGTGCGCCTACTAATCAAGACGAAGCTGGATTGAGGCGGTTAAGTCACCAACTAAAAACCAAGAAATTAATTATTAAACTGTTTCTGCGTCACTCTCTTCACGCCAAATTATATCTTGTCCATCGTCAAGACCCAAACACACCCACAGTAGGATTTTTAGGCAGCAGTAACCTCACACTTCCCGGTTTGGCAAAGCAAGGAGAATTGAACCTTGACGTTTTAGATCATGATGCTTGTAATAAACTACAAAAATGGTTTGACGACCGCTGGAAAGATTACGGGTGTATAGATATTTCCCAAGAACTAGCCCAAATTATTGATGAGAGTTGGGCAAGACCAGAATCAATACCTCCTTACCATATTTATCTTAAGATTGCTTACCATTTATCCCATGAAGCGATCGCCGGACTTTCCGAATTTCGCATCCCCCGCGAATTTAACAACTTGTTTGAATTCCAGAAAGCAGCAGTGCAGTTAGCAGCGCGTCATGTTACCAGGCGCGGGGGCGTAATAATTGGTGATGTGGTGGGTTTAGGGAAAACCTTAGTGGGAACTGCCCTAGCGAAAATTCTACAGGAAGATTGTTATTTAGAAACACTGATTATTTGCCCCAAAAACTTAGTGCAGATGTGGCAGGAGTATGTAGATAAATATCGGCTATATGCTAAGGTAATGCCAATTAGCAAAGTTCAGAATCAATTACCAGACTTACGCCGATACCGGGTTGTATTAATTGATGAAAGTCACAATTTACGTAATCGAGAAGGAAAACGTTATCGGGCAATTGCTGAATATATCACCGCTAATGAAAGTAAATGTATTCTCTTATCTGCAACTCCTTATAATAAAACTTATCTAGACCTTTCCTCCCAATTGCGGCTATTTGTGCCAGAAGACGAAAATTTGGGATTTAGGCCAGAAGCTTTAATTAATCAACTGGGTGGCGGAATATTAGGAGAATTAGAATTTATTAAAAAGCACCAATGTTCTGTACGTTCTTTAGCAGCCTTTGAAAAAAGCGAACATCCTGATGACTGGCGAGAATTGATGAAACGCTACATGGTACGGCGGACTCGTTCATTTATTAAAGATAATTATGCCAATGTTGATGAAACTGGGCGTAAATATTTAAAATTTGCAGATGGCAGTCGTTCTTTTTTCCCAGACCGCACACCTCGTACCATTAAATTTACCTTAGAAAATTCAAATTCAGATCCATACTCTCGACTTTATTCTGAATCAATAGTAGAAGCAATTAATCAACTTAATTTACCTCGCTATGGGCTTGGTAATTACATTATTGGCAAACATAAACAACCGCCCACAGAAGCCGAACAACGCCTACTAAATAGTTTATTTCGCGGTGGTAGAAGGTTGATGGGTTTTTCCCGTACCAACTTATTTAAACGTTTAGAAAGTAGCGGTATTGCTTTTATTCAATCAATTGAACGCCACATTTTACGTAACTTCATTTATTTATATGCAATAGAACAGGGTTTAGATATTCCTATTGGGACTCAGGATGCAGAGTTATTAGATACTAGGAATAATGATGAAGATGCTGATTCTGTTGCAGCAACTTTATTTGATACAGAAACAGAGGATGATGATTCCAACACCGAACCTCCGCAAGAGGAAGCGGGAAATATGAGTGGAACAGAAAAGAGTTTTCGTCAAAAAGCAGAAACAATTTACCAAGAATATACAACCAGATATCAACGGCGATTTAAGTGGCTGCGTTCTTCACTATTTGATGTGAAAAAACTAAAACGTGATTTATTAGCAGATGCCAAAGCTTTAATCAATATCTTACAAGAATTTGGGGAATGGAAACCTCAGACAGATACAAAACTTGCTGCCCTAGTTAACCTTTTAACCAAAACTCACCTGAATGAGAAAGTTCTAATTTTCACGCAATTTGCAGATACAGTTCACTATCTAACTGAGAATTTGCAAAGTAGAAATATTACTAATTTAGATAAAGTTACCGGACAATCTAAAAATCCCACAGAAATTACTGGCAGATTTAGCCCTGTGAGTAATGGTAAACGAGAACAGGTGACTTCAAAACAAGAAGTGCGGATTTTAATTGCCACCGATATTCTCAGCGAAGGCCATAACTTACAAGATTGTGCAATTATTGTTAATTGGGATTTACCTTGGGCAATTATTCGCTTAATTCAAAGAGCGGGACGGGTAGATAGAATTGGACAAAATGCGGAAAAAATTCTCTGTTATTCTTTCCTTCCAGCCGAGGGAGTAGAACGGATTATTAATTTACGGGGTAGACTTCGCCAAAGACTCCAAGAAAATGCTGAAGTAGTAGGAACAGATGAAGCATTTTTTGAAGATGATTCTACTCAAGTAATTCTTGATTTATATAATGAGAAATCGGGAATTTTCGATGGTGAAGAAGATGCCGAAGTAGATTTAACTTCAGAAGCATTTCAGATTTGGAAAAAAGCCACTGATAATAACCCAGCTTTGAAAAAGACAATTGAAGAAATGTCTAATGTGGTTTATTCTACCCGCGCCCATACCCCCCAACCTGTGCAACCAGAGGGGGTATTACTTTACATGAAAACCACTGATGGTAATGATTCATTAATTTATGTTGACAGGGAAGGTAACAGCGTTACTCAATCCCAATTAGGAGTTCTCCGGGCAGCGGCTTGTGCAGAATCTACACCAGCTATACCTAAAAATCAACAGCACCATGAATTAGTGAAAAAGGGTGCTGAATTAATTGCTGACGAAGAAAAAAACGCTGGGGGGCAGTTGGGAAGACCTTCTGGTGCAAGGTTTCGGACTTATGAACGACTTAAAAGTTACGCTCAGGAGATGAAAGGAACACTTTTTGTTACCGAGGAACTCCTGAAAGCAGTTGACGAAATTTATCGTTATCCCTTGCGGCAGTCAGCAATTGATACTCTCAACCGTCAATTGCGAAGTGGTATCAGTAATCAGCAGTTGGCGGAATTGGTGGTAGCACTGCGAATGGATGATCGCTTGTGCATTGTCAGTGAAGAAGTAGAGAAGCGAGAACCCCAGATTATTTGTTCATTGGGATTGTTTCAAGCGTAAATTAATCTTAACTTCTTTCAGCAGGACATTTGCTACAGATATTGCGTATAATCAAAAACTAATGGGCGTACTCTACTTGAGAGTATTTTGGGGCTATAGCTGGGTAACGAAGTTTCTTTGTATAAAATTATATGACTATTGATTTCACGGAATGCCGCGAACTGCTACAAAATTTTAACTTTCAGGACTTGTTCATCTATCAGCTAGGGTGGGATTCTCCAAGACGAGAGAACTCTGTGGTGATGGAAGTTGATGGTGAAAATTACACCCGTTCTAAAATAGCGGAAAAAGCCGGAGCAGTTGTGTTTGAAATTACATCTGAGTCTGGACAAATTCCCAATGCCAAGATTCTTGAAGCAATTTATAGAGAAATTTCCCAGTTACATTTAGAAAATTTATTAATTTTTATTGATGGTATTGATGGTAATCGGACTCAATCTTTATGGTATTGGGTGAAGCGAGAAGGAAGTAAGATTTATCCTCGTGATCATGTTTATGTAAAAACTCAAGCAGGAGATTTACTCTTAAGTAAGATTAGTGCTTTGCGAGTTTCGATTGAAGAAATTGAAGATATTACAGTTATTGATATTGCGGAACGATTACAAAGAGGTTTTGATGTTGAACGGGTAACTAAGAACTTTTTCAAGGAATTTCAAGAACAGCATACTACTTTTTTAAGTTTAATTAAGGGGATTGAAAATGAGGCAGATAAACGCTGGTATACCTCTGTTTTACTTAACCGCTTGATGTTTGTCTATTTTCTACAACGCAAGGGTTTTATAGATAATAACAATACTCTATATTTACAAAATAAACTTGAGGACAGTCAAAAAAGAGGCGAGAATTTATTTTATCAGCAGTTTTTACCGAGTTTGTTTTTTGAGGGTTTTGCAAAACCAGAAAATCAACGGACAGATCCGGCAAAAGCGTTGATTGGTAATATTAAATATTTGAATGGTGGATTATTCTTAAAGCATAAAATTGAGCAAGAATACAATAATATTTCTATTCCTGATTCTGCTTTTGAAAACGTCTTAAATTTATTTGCTAAGTTCTCCTGGAATTTGGACGACACACCAGGAGGTAATGATAATGAAATTAATCCTTATGTGTTGGGATATATCTTTGAAAAGTATATTAACCAAAAGGCTTTCGGGGCTTATTATACTCGTCCAGAGATTACAGCTTATTTATGCGATCGCACAATTAACAAACTCATTCTAGATCAAGTAAACCAGTTAGTAGCACCCCGCAAGTTTGATAGTATTAATGATTTAATTACTAAACTAGATGGTAGTTTATGTCAACGTCTACTTTATGATATTTTACCAAATCTTTCTTTATTAGATCCTGCTTGTGGTTCTGGTGCATTTTTGATTGCCGCAATGCAAACTCTGATTTATATTTATTCTAGTGTCATTGCCACGATTGAAATTAGAATTAAAGATCCGAGTCTCAAACAGCGTTTAGATAAAGAACGAGCCGCACATACTTCTTTACAATATTACATCAAAAAGCAAATTATTAGTAATAATCTTTTTGGTGTTGATATCATGCCAGAAGCCATAGAAATTGCTAAACTGCGGTTATTTTTAGAATTGGTTGCTTCTGCTCATACTGTGGATGAATTAGAACCATTGCCTAATATTGATTTTAATATTATGGCAGGTAATTCTTTGATTGGTTTAATTCGTGTTGATGAAACTGCTTTTGATGCTGTCGGAAATGCACAGCAAGGAAATCTTTTACAAGCCTTAGCTGCGGCTAATTATCAAGCTATTTTAGAAGATAAAAATAAATCAATTGATCTTTACAAAAAACACGCTTTTATTCCAGGGGAAGAAAATCTTCCAGGGGGAGAAACGGGAACACATCAAGATATACGGTTGTTAAATTTGCGAAAACATATCGAAAAACTTAATCAAGAATCCCAAGCCAAGTTAAATAGTTTATTGTTGGATGAGTTTAGTAAGCGGTTGGGTATTAAATATGAGGAAGTCCAATTAACTGGAAAGTCTAAGAAGCGGGTTTTGAATATTCAAGATATTGAAGAATTAAAGCCTTTCCACTGGGGATATCATTTTGATAAGGTTTTAGGACGTGGTGGTTTTGATGCAATTATTACAAATCCACCTTGGGAAATATTTAAACCCCAAGCTAAGGAGTTTTTCGCCCAGCATAGTGAATTGGTGACGAAAAATAAAATGGATATCAAAGCTTTTGAAAAAGAACAGAAGACACTTTTAGAAAATCCTGAAATTGCTGTTACTTGGTTACAATATCAAAGTCAATATCCTTATGTTAGTGCTTATTATCGTTCAGCAGCACAGTATAAAAACCAGATTTCTGTTGTGAATGGTAAAAAATCAGGTACAGATATTAATCTTTATAAGTTATTTGTAGAACAATGTTTTAATCTTCTAAGACCTAGTGGTGAATGTGGAATTGTGATTCCTAGCGGTATTTACACTGATTTAGGAACTAAGCAATTAAGAGAAATGTTGTTTAGTCAAACTAAAATTACTGGACTATTCTGTTTTGAGAATCGTAAAACAATTTTTGAAGGTGTTGATAGTCGTTTTAAGTTTGTTGTACTTACCTTTGAAAAAGGTGGAATAACCCAAGAATTTCCATCAGCTTTTATGCGTCATGATGTTCAGGAGTTAACAAGATTTCCAAGTGATGATAGTTTACAGATTAGTGTTGATTTAGTACGTAAATTATCACCTGATAGTCTTGGAGTTATTGAATTTGCAACTAATTATGATTTATCAATAGCGGAAAAAGTATCTAAATATTCTCTTCTTGGTGAAAAGCTGGATACAAGTTGGAATATTAGGCTGCAAAGCGAATTTCACATGACAAATGATAGTTATCTTTTCAATAAAGAAATAAGAAAGGGGATGTTACCTTTATATGAAGGTAAAATGATTCATCAGTTTAATCATTTATTTGAAAAACCTCGATACTGGATTAATGAACAAGAGGGAAGACTAGCTATACTTGGACGACAAGAAGATAAAGCACAAAAACTTGATTACCAAGATTATCGACTGGGATTTCGTAAGATTGCGAGTAGTACAAATGAAAGAACAATGATTTCAACAATTATTCCTCCACACTTTCATGCAGAGAATTTTCAATCAGTTCGCACTTATGACGAACAAGAAGAATGTTTAATCAATTATGATGAGATGTTCTATCTCTGTGGCATTTGGAACAGCTTTATTCTAGATTATTTATTACGGCTTAGAGTCACTGCTAATATCAATTTCTTCTATGTCTACCAGTTACCAGTCCCACGCCTAACAGAAGGAGATAAATATTTCAACGACATAGTAGAACGCGCAGCCAAACTCATTTGTACCACACCAGAATTTGATGAACTTGCCCAAGAAGTCGGACTAGAATCACATAAAAACGGTGTAACCGATGAAACAGAACGCGCCCAAATACGTGCAGAATTAGATGGAATAATAGCCAATCTTTACGGGTTAACAGAAGCAGAATTTAGCTATATTCTTACAACATTCCCCATTGTATCTGAGCCTGTTAAAATAGCAGCATTGAACGCTTATAGAGATGTAGAAAGAGGTCTAATTAAACTATGAATACTTCGCTTAAATCATTTCACGTTGAAAATTTTAAGGCTATACGTGATAGTAAAACAATTAAATTTGAACCTTTAACAGTATTCATCGGAAATAATGGATCTGGAAAAAGTAGCGTTATTGAAGCACTTTATACTTATCAAATGATAGTAAGGGATGGTCTTGATGAAGCAATGAATTATTGGCGTGGCTTTGAACATATTCGTAACCAAGCTGTTCTTCATAACAACAAGGGAAATAAATCTGATGGAAAACGCCTTTATCAAACTAATCCAGTTAAATTTAACCTGCGTTGGAAAAATTATTCCTCTGAAATGGTTGTCAATCAAGACCCCAGTGGTGACGAACTATTTATACAAAAAGAAATTTTAACGAGATTATCTCCCAAAACTGTTTTTACAAGAGAAGATAATGGTGAGTTTTTTAGCGAAGAAAATCAAAACCAGAAAGAGAATTTACATTTAATAGATAAAATTCAAGGAAAGTGCCTAGATGATGAATCTCTAATATCTAAATTTGCTGTGAGAGAAAAATTCAGGCAAGGTGATATATTCACTAATATATTAAATTGGCAATTTATTAATTTAAATCCTTATTTAATGTTTTCACCTAAACCTAGAAAACGTACAAATAAGCATATTAGTCTAGCAAGTGATGGTTCAAATATTGCAGAATACATTCTGAGTATATATAATCTTGACAAAAATGTATTTAATGGAATTGTAGAAACTCTACAATATATACTTCCTTATGCTCGTGATTTGCAACCTCGTGTAACTTCTGAATTGGAGCGTAATGTTTATCTCCAATTAACTGAAAATGATTTTAAGATCCCAACATGGCTTTTATCAACAGGAACACTAAGAATATTAGCATTGTTAGCAGTATTACGGCATCCTCAGCCAGCACCACTAATTGTAATTGAAGAAATTGAAAATGGACTAGATCCAAGAAGCATTCACCTAATTGTAGATGAAATTAGGAACTTAGTTGAAACTGGAACAAGTCAAATAATCATTACAACTCATTCACCATATTTACTTGACCTTTTAACTCTATCTCAAATTGTTTTCGTTGAACGGGACGAAACTGGTCAGCCAACATTTAATCGCCCAGCGGATCAAGAATCGCTCCAAGAATGGTCTAAGAAATTTGGACCAGGCAAACTTTACACAATGGATCGTTTGAGTCAAAGGGGATAGATATGAAAGTTGGAATGATTTTTGAATGTGGTCCAAAGGGGGCAGATATAAAAGTATGTGAACATTTAGCACGTATGTATCGGCCAGATATAGACATTTCTAGTGTCACTCTCGACAATAAGCCAAATCTAATTTCCGAGTGTGGTAAGGCTGCTACGCAGTTGTTTGAAGATGGTTGTGAACGAGTCATTATTATTTGGGATCTATATCCAGCTTGGCGTGAAAGAACACTACCTTGTCGTAAAGAAGATCGTGCAGCTATTCTTGATTCTTTAGCCCAAGCTGAAGTACCATCACCACACGTATATCTAGTGTGTATTGAGGAAGAATTAGAAGCATGGCTACTTGCTGATGGTCGTGCTATTTCTGCATATCTTTCAACACCAACTCATCCAGTCAAAATCAAAGACGTAAAAAAGCCAGACAGAAAACAAAAGCCAAAAACAGCCTTGAATAAAATATTTCAAGAACATAAAGGTTATCCTTATAGCGATAGAATACACGCAGAAAAGATAGTTGAAAAAATAGAAGATTTCAATAAGATTAGACGTTCAAGCACTTTTGTTCGTTTTTTGGATAAACTATCTTGATTTGCGCCTATAAATATAAAATTGGAGTTCAGGGAAAATCTATGAATTTTATGAAAATGCTTCTTAGTATCTTAATACTAAATGCATTGCAATACTTTTACCCATGTAGTAAACGTTATCCAGGTTTCATAGAACCTCGCGGTAAGTGGGAAACTCAGCGGCTTTAGCCCT
>JANMEE010000213.1:0-24796 GCA_031376645.1 Dolichospermum sp. OTE_75_concoct_329_sub
GATTTTTCCGATTTTAAAAATGCTATCTCTACTGCCATCTCTCAAACTCATCTGAGTTACAAAGAAGAAATGAAATCCTTACTAACTCTTAAATTTCAGACTTTTGAAAAAACTCAAGTTGTGACCTTGTGAAGTATATTATTCATCATTACATCTCCAATAGTGCGGAAAAATCATCGAAACCATCTTCATCTAACAAATCTTTATCTAACAAATCTGATGAACTAAGTCTATCAGGATAAATCACTCCTTCAATATGCTGCATTGGTTTGAGAAATGCGCCATAAAGTTCTTGATAAATTTCCCGAAATACAGCATCTGGGTGGCTGACACATTCTTCTAAGATCATTCGCATTTGCACCAACATATTATCTCGACCAGAATCTGGTTTTCCTGCTGTTGATTTTTTAGCCCAAGCCGCATCCACAAAGTAAACTGCTACTGGACATCCATTCCGCATCCCTCGACCAATTGTTTGCAAAATGGCAACCATTTGATTAGCTGTAAAAGGTTTAAATAATTCATCTCCCAAACGGCTAGCCATTAATGGTTCACGTAACAAGCGATTGGCAGTTTTCCAAAGGTCTTTTCTCGATTGTTGCCAAGAAGAATTTATCTCTTTTATATCTTCTACTTCGCTAAAAACTCGACTATCAAATTTTTGTGTTGCTTGTCCTGCCAAGCTATACAAAAGCTGCATATCATTCTTTGTAGGATGAGGGCGAGTGAGGAAGTAAATTGAGCCAATTGCTGCATCAAGATTCCTGTCTCCTTTGGTAAAAACAATATTTACACCTCGTCCAATTGCCAACATAGGAAAAATTACAATGTGGCAGTTTTCATCATCTCCCAAAGCCTCACACTGAGCGGTAGTAGCAAAATCAGTTGATTGCTCTCCGTCTCTGAGGGAGTTAACAATTGCCTTTGTATGCCGACTAACTTCAGGATAGTAGTCATTGATATATTTTTTAATAGTTCGAGCTTGTTCATAGCTATTAACTATTAAAGCTGCCTTGCGATAAACACCAAATTTCACATCAAAGTTACGGATAGACTTGTAAATTTCAGATTTAGTAGTTCCTCCTCGCACCAAGGCATCCACCATCCGCAAAAGGTTGCGTTCTTGCAACTCGCCAGCACCACTATATATTAGTGGTTCATCACGATTTTCCCGATCGGGAATCCATTTAAAACGATAAATGCTGCTTTCTGGATTATGTTCTAACTGACGTGGTTTTAGTAAATAATGGGGTCCAGCATTAATATGGTAAGCGGGACTTGCTTCTAAAAATGAGGTCGCTGAAGTGATTAAAATAGATGGACCTGGATGTTCACTATCTGCTTCCAACAAACGATGAAATCTGTGCATTAACATCCGTGGCGCACCAACAAATGTAATGTAAGACAATTCTACATTTCGGGCAGTAGTCCGAGTTGTTTGTGCTTTTGAAAAGCTATATTTCACCCCAGAGTATGAACCTAATATGCTTTCTGGAATGACTTTTCGGAGTTCTGGTGTTGCAGTTGACTCTACAATGGGTTCACGAATAAATCCCTCTGCAACCATTGTTCGAGTTCCTGGTACAATTCGCTGGTATCCTAAGATGACGAAGGTAACAGCCACGAGTAATTTAATTACATCCTGGGCTTCTGTTAGTAGCGAGATATCTGCAAAGCAAAGATGGAGAAATAATTCAGCAATTTCTTCTACAATTTTATCCCGTCGCTTAATCTGATTTTCAGCTAGGTAACGGCGAAAATGACGAATTAAAGTCTGCCATTGTTTCTCTAGGGTAGGACGGTCTTGGGATAGAGTTCTGGCGCACAAATCGGCTTTAAACCCTTCAGGATTTTCAATGCCTGTGCGATCATAAAAGGCACTGTATGCTGCTCTTTCCCAAAATTCAGTCAGGGCGCGACTTTTACTAAAGCCTAGTTGAATTTCCTGGTTTTCAAGTTGAGCGATTTTCAAAGATTTTCCCAAACCATGCAATAGTTCACTAATAATTCGTGATACAGTTAGCAGTTGGTTTTCATAACGTTCTCCAACTCTTGACCCGGACATATTTTGAACAGCAGTAATCAGCGAAGTATTATGATTGCCAAATTCTGCTAAGTTGCGACTGTAAAGTTCTACATCTCGGTCGGATAGTCGATGATTTTCACCGCGAGCAAAGCGGTTATGAATTTGTTCTAAAATTACTCGATGAATGGATCGCTCTGACCCTGAAAGACGCAAAGTAGCTGCTCCATAATCATCTAATACTGACTGCACCATGTCGCCTTCATCGAAAACAACTAGATCAAACGTGCGGGCAATTAATTCAAAATACCGTACTTGTTCCTGAATGGCATGGGGTGATACTTGAGTATCGAGCGATCGCACATGACCAACCCAGATATCAGCTTCTAGCAAATCTCGTGGTGCTTTGTTACGACCGCACATTGTCCACAAGGGACAAAGGCATTTTTTCATTTGCCCCTGTTTGTTTTTACCTTGCAATATCTCCCCACAGGGTGCGTAACCAAAACCCCACATAGAGGCCTCTGCGGTTGAAAAAGCTGGTAAAACGCAGTTCATTCCAAAAACTTCTGCCTGGTCTAGGGTGTGAGCAAATCCACCATTACCTCCAGCAGCGGCAATTGTCTCAGCAATATTATCTGCATGGCGACGGCGAGTTTCATCACTTTGACCCACCAGCATTCCCACCTTGACCTGATGAAATGCCAGTTCAGCCATGTATTGCCTAGCAACTTCAATGGAAGGAAAAACAAACATAGCCTTATAACCATGTCGTCCTAGCCACACAGCCATCAACACGAGAATGGTTGTTTTACCAGATCCTGGCAAGCCAATTAAATGCTTAATACTTTCCAGTTCTAGCACTTGATCTTTCCGTAGCCCCTTCCCAGCTTCCGATACCATGAGGTCAAAGCGTTCACAGCGACTGGCCCAGTTACCACGTCGTCGCTCAGGATTTTGGGACTCACGTTTGTCCATCTCAATAGCCAAATTTCGCAGTTCACTCAAAGGAATACGGATATTTCCTTTTGGCAGGCGGTTGAGCGAATGTGTGCGACGGGCAGCGAGAGGTACTGTGATGGGGGAGATCGGCATCCTCACAGATGTTGTCTCTTCACCTAAGGAAACTACCATTTGCTGACGAGGATCAGCCACTGTAGCACTATGTAATTCGTAAGATAACGTAGTATCAAGAATTTGACGCGCCTTAGTAATTAACGGATCTTCTAAAGGGTCTGTTCTTTTGAAGCGCAGTGTCTCAGAGTCAATCTCATATGTTCCTCTAGTTTTGTTGCAGTAGTGATGATCGTTATAAAGAGCAACCGCATGTTTAACGGATTGTTCTGTTACATAAGTTAATGACATTTGCCGCATATTGAAAATGGCTTGACGGGCTTGTTTTAATGCAGGTGCATTCAAGATACTTGCCATGCCTGACATAACTACTGGTGCGTAATCTAATGAATCAGTACCAATGAATTCCTCCATCAAGACGCAAAGCCAGCAAATTCGTTCTGCACCTTTCCAAAAATCAGGCTTAATTCGCATATTGCATCCTTTTCACAAACTCTAGTACGGAGGAAACTGGCATAACTTCTAAAGTGGTAGGATCACCTTCTTTATCGAGTGTTGACTTGAGGGTAGAAAGGTAGTTTGGGTTATCTTCAAGCAGCTGATCACTAACTGCAAGAATCCGGCGACGATAGTTAATTAGTCCCCCAATACTACGGTTGAGGCGTAATGCTAGACTTACGGGGCTTGTGTATGACTTGGCATCAATTCCAATCATCCGTTCATTAATCGCCACATCGCTGAGATCAGATTCTGGGTACAGTTCAGCATTTAAACCTTTTTGTCGGGCTGCATCAAAAATGGCTAATTCATCAATTGCTGGGCCAGTCCAATAGGTGAGTATTTGAGGCTTGGCAATCAGCAAACTGTCTTGACTAGGATCTAATTTCTCCGACACTTTTGGCGGATTACAACTGTTGCATTGGCGAATCGGACAACGCCCTTGGGGAAAATGTTTTTTGTGAGGATATGGTCGCATCAGTGTGCCACAGTGGGCGCAGCGGTGTGCTAACCCATCAATTAGCCAGATATCTGGCACTGGATCGAAAAATTTGTCGATAACCATTCCCTGTAAAGGGGTTAAGTCATGATTGACTAGATAATCTAATAGTTGGCGTTCTCCTATTAGAGAGTATCTGCCAAATAACTCTCGTAGAGCAGTGTAGGTTTTGTGCTGGCGACGACTACCCAGTCGTTCAGTTGCTTCGCGTAACTCAGTGTACAAACGATGTTCAATTACATTGTCTTCACCAAAAGCCCCACTCAGATTGGCAATTTCTGAACAGTCTGAAGTTGGTACTCGCAAGTCTGGATCTATGAGAGTAAGATAAGAAAAGCGAAAATCTGGCTGACGAAAAATCTCTAAGTTCCATTTTTCATCGTTAAGTGGGTATCGAGCGCGGTCTAAAACAGTATGCACACAAGCAGCCCTATCATTTAATCCTGCTTCGATGTACAAACGACCCAATTTGCACATTGCTTGATAGAGTTCAGGTGGCATACTGTCTTCCTGACGCACAATATCGCGACCTGAGAGAATTCGTGTATATTGGCGAAGTATTCCTTGGGCTAACAACACCACTGCATTTTCAGCTAGATCAGTTGCTTGCCGATGTCCTGTAGACGATAGCAAAGAACTTGTTTGAATTGCAGTTAACCATGTCGGATCTTGACCATCAGCTTCTGCAATAATTTGTGCTTCTAAATCAATATCTACCAAGGTTGGTAAAACTTGAGCGATCGCTGTCAGTGTCCAACCTATTTTTAGTAAAAGAGCGATCGCCAATCCCTCCAAAATCTGTCGAAATCCAAATTCTTGCCCTTTGGGTTGCGATAAGAGTTGCTTTGCTCGCCATGACCGCACAGTTCGCAGGGTCGGCGATTCTACTGACAGTCCTAGTTGTTCAATTTGGCGTTTTAGCTGCTTTGTCAGCGCATCTGCTGTTCCCTGCCACTGACGCACTTCGTCAAAGTACATGAATTGTTAAATGAGTATTTTACACTTATCTATGTTTACACCAAATGATGTAAAACTGTCAATAGGACTTTTGAATCAAGGGAACAGATTTATTGAGAAGACTTCCCAGCAAATGTTACAATGATGTATCTTTTTGCAATATCCAACTAAGGGTAAAGCCAGTATCGGTATCCCGGCTTTACCCCAACTAGCTAAAAGCTTCTGCTGTTGCGAGATTATTCCTCTGGAAGTAATGGAAGATGGATAGCTGGTTGACAGTTATAGGTTGAAGTAGACAAGCTAAAATGTTGTTCCATTATTTGCTTGAAAAAACAATGTCATCACCATATTTATTCCTAATTTCGTAACATCACCATATTTTCATCAAATCCTTGATTAAACCATTCTAATCTTTTGTTATTTTCTAAATCGCGGAAACTAAGGAGATTAATAGTAAAAGGAAATAGTGCAGGAGTTTGAGCGATCGCACTCATTGACTTAGAACTAGAATCACTAGCAATTAAGGCTGCCTCTATTAACCAAACCGCCAACTGTCTATTCTCAACAAATTGCACTGATGCAGCTTCATAAATACCTTTTTCACTGGTATCTTGCAACACGCCCCAATCTACAAAACAGCGCAGTACACGCCTGGTTGCCCGTGATACAGTTTCTCGTTCCCCTAGTTGCTCTTTAATTCTTCTCTGCACAGAAACCGCAGCTACCGTTCCTTGTAACCGTAAAAGACGACCTACTGTTTCCGCCACAACTGCAAAAAACGGGTAAACTGCCATGATCATTCCCCAATGCACAGCTAGATGTTGGTCTTCGGGAAGAGTTCTCAGATAGTCCAGTCCTTCATTACGTAAAGGTTCTAAATTAGCTGGTACGCCAACCCAAGTTCGCAATAGAATCGAAATTGTTTTTCTTCGACCACTAGATTTACTTTCGCTACCAACTGAAAGCTTATCTTCCAAAAAATTATTGACTACTGCTTGGATTTCGGAGCGAGTTGAACCAGTTAAGAGAAGTTGAGCCGTAAATTCCAGCCATTCTAATTGAATGCGCTGACTAAAGCCAACTTGCACTTGTCTGTTCATTTCGTTCAACCTTCAACCTGAATAAATGGAACTACCAACTCTTCTAAAGAAATACCACCATGTCCGACAATTTTCTCTCCTGTGCGAATAAAAGCTGTACGTCCTGGCGCGAGTAGTGGTAAGTATTTTACTGGTAATCCAATTGCTGGCCACTCAATCGCGGTAGTAAAGTCACTTTTAACTTTATCTCTGAGAACGTTGTCTGGGTAAACCCTCACTCGTTCCCCACGTAAATCAGCGATCGCACCTTCTTTTGGTTGCCCAATACCTGTTGCTTCTAAATTGCCGTGATCGGATGTGATCACAACTTTGAAATTATGCTGTAGCAACAAGTTTAGCAGACTGGACATAAAACCCTGCTCTGCCCATTGGTGGACTTGATTATGCATTCCAGCCGTACCTAACTGCATCCCGTGCATAATCTTATCGACTGTATCAACCACTAAACCCACTACTCTAACTTTAGGATGAGCAACTATTTTTTCCACTTCGGTAATACTATCAAGTTCTCCTAGTCCTTTAGCATAAGCCACCTCAACGCTAGGAAAACCTTGGTCAACCCAGAATTGATTCCAGAGATTAGCTTCCTTGGCAGTTGTGTCTAAACTATTAGGAAAAGCAAAGGGAGCTTTACCAGCAAAAATGGCCTGTCGTGAAACTGAGGTGATGGTTGGTATCCAGGCAAATACAGCTTCAGTAGAAAACTGCCATTGAGGCCGTTGTGTAAGTAACACTTTTTGTAGAATTAACCATTGATCAAAAGCTAACCCATCTACAACTACCAAGGCTACTTTGTTGGTTTTTGCGGCTTCACAATATCGCGCTAAGAATCGAGGAATTTGGTGTACCATCACAGGAGTTGTACCTAACTGATTGTACAGACTGCTGTAGTGTAAATTAACCCAGGGAAAAAAATTATCATCTACTTTGGCTTGCAGAGTTTGAAAATCATCTGCTGTTACTGAAGATTGCTCTTGATTTGACTTTTGTTGTTGCTGCCACAAAACTATCAGTTCTGCCCAAGTAGCAGCAAATTTTAGCCATTCCTGGTACTTTGCATCTTGTTTAGGAACAGAGGAATTAACAGCAGACAGTAATTTTTGATAGCGTTGCCTTTGTTCAATAGTAGGATCTAAAGATAAACCTGCTTTGACCCAAGGATGTAATTGTAGTTTGGCGGTTGTTACTCCTAAGTTATGAGCATTAATTGGTTGCAAATATCCTTCTATAAATAGATTATCAATGTAAACACGAATATCTTCGTGGTCAAAGGGTAAGTTAATTGAGGCTGAATTGCCATAAGTGGCAGATGATTCAGCAACTCGTTGTGAATTTGCAAATAGATGCTGAATAAAGTCTAACCAGTGCTTTTGAAGAAAGGCGAAAAAAGCTTGGCGGTTAGAAATAATAGTTGCTAAAGGCCAGCGAGAAAAAAATAGGCGATCGCCTTTGGTACTGCTCTCCTTCTCGGAGCGTTTTGTTGGTGTACCATCCCGTGAAGAAGAGAAGATATTATTTAATTGCTGAATCAAATAATTGTCTAGAATCCTGGGTAGACTTTGACCGCGATAATGTCGCCGCAGTAACATTAACAATAAATCGACTGTTTGATTAATTTGTTCTGGGGCAATCTTGAAGACGTAACGCAGAATAAAATCCTTAGTAGCGTTATCACCGAGATTTTGGGGATTGTGATCTGTTTGCGCTTGGTATAAATCATCAAAATAGCTACGGTCTAAATCATTTACTATACTGTAACTGAGGTGGGGAAATAATTGATTTAAACTGAAATTAACTTGTCTACTATTCTGCAACAAGTCATAGGGAAGGGAATTTAGCTGTTGAGCTTCGCCTGGAAAAATTATGACTAATTCGATGCTTTGACCTTGTTCCAAGCGGTGACGGTATTGGGATTCGTAGACGTAGCGGAAAGCGATCGCATCTTCAAACAACAGTACCGCAAAACCCCTAGCTTGGATTTCTTGTAACACCTCAGTTTCTGTCACCAAATTATCGGGGTCTGCAACCAGGGTTAAAGCGGCAACTTGTGGGGTAAATTCTTGGAAGATTTGTTCACGCCAATTCATAAATTAATTACCTATACGAATTAGCAGCAGTGGTACTAATTCTGGTGTTACTACTGTTTTTATTTGTATCATTTCCTGCCATTTTTGTTCTTCTTGGGCTAATTGTGCCAGGCGATAATCTCTTACTTGTGGTAGTCCTAAACGTTCAATTGCTCGCTTCCGTGTTGCTAGAGTATAAGTAAATTTTTCCTGTTCTTGGTCAAGATTTTGCTGATGCTTCTGCACTAATTCCTCATAAACGGGTTGACCTTGAATTACAGCAGCTTCCCAAACTTTTGTAAATGCCTGAGTTGCTCTTTCTCCCTGTAAATATTCGATAATTTCTATCTCTCCTGTCAATAACTGTTCCCAAATGTATCGGGCTGTTGGTAAAAACACTCGGCCGTTATCATGGAGAAACAGTGACATGATGCGCTGTTGTTGGTAATCTGGATTATAAATTTCAATGCGCCACAATGACCAAAAACCCTGGATATCGGCTGATAATTCTGGTAAATTTAACCGGGGAATTGGTTGACCTTGAACAAAGTAGGTTTTAGCTGTTACCAGTTCCCGTAGTCGGGTATCTTCTAAAGTTAAATGTTGGGCATTGGGCATAGTGGCAGCGTCTTTAGCTGTAAAGACTGCATGATGCAATTGTTCACCATTGGGAAAAGTTAAATTCCAAGTTGTACCCTGTTTTTCAGCTAGGCCGCCGTGAGATTGTAAATAATTAATTGTCATCCTTTCTACCCAATAAGGGATAGGATGGTCTAACAGTTGTTGAGCATCTGTAGGGTCTAACTTTTCTGTTGTTTGGTATATAGCCGCGCTTTCTCGCACAGTTAAAAGTGGTTGCTGCACTCTACTTATAACAGCTTCCACTTTGGCAGTTATGTTTTCTGGTTCGATCAGAGTTTCAATATACAAATCATCAAATATTTCCCCAGCTTGAGCAGAGTCTAAAACATCGCTGGTTTTGTCTATGCCAAATTCATTTAAGATCACAGCAAGTTTTTCTTCCAATACTTCCCGAACTCTATACTCGACTGTATCTTCAAAGACAAAGTTTAACGCTCGTACAGGATGAATTTGACCAATCCGGTCTACCCTGCCAATACGTTGTTCTAAACGCATCGGGTTCCAAGGAATATCATAATTAATGATGACATGGCAAAATTGCAGGTTTAAACCTTCACCACCAGCATCAGTAGAAATCAGGACACGGCTATCTTCAGCAAAGGCAGTTTGAACTTGTTTTCGTTCCTCCATGCTCATAGTACCGTTGAGACAAACTACAGAAATACCGCATTGGGTCAAAAATTCCTGGAGCATTTTCTGAGTTGGCACAAATTCAGTAAAAATCAATACTTTAATTTCTGAATTTCCTTCCTCTTGCTGAAGGCGATAAATCCAATCTAGCAAGGCTTCCGCTTTGGGGTCTGCGCCTGTTGCTTCCGTGCGTTTAGCAGCTTCTAGTAGTAATTCTACTTCGGCTTTTTCATTTTTTAAGGCTTTGAGGCGAGTTGTTAACAGTGCTTCTACTTGTTCTTGTCCATCTAGGTCTACCCATTCTTCCACCGAAAACATCGGGAAAAGGGTAAGCTGTTCTTCTGGTTCGCGGAGTGCATTTAAGCGTCTTTCTAAGGTGGTGCGAATAGCGCGGGTTGAGGAAGTGACAAGACGCTGCATTAAAATCATTAAAAAGCCAACATAGGTTTTTTTCTGCTGTAGTGCTTGGTTATAGCCTTCGCGCACGTAGTCGGTAACTGCTTCGTATAGCTGGCGGTGTTGACGGTGTTTGGCTGACCAGGAAACCGGGATAAGTTGGGTTTTTCTGGGTTTAAATAAAGGTTCTCCCTGGGCGTTAATAGCGCGGCGTTTTTCGGTGCGAATAACATAAGGTTGTACTCGTTCCCTTGTGACGCTGGGAATATTGGGGAAAGCAACGGGGTCTAATAAGGAGATAAGGCGATAAAATGCGTCGGTTTTTCCTTGGTGGGGTGTGGCGGAAAGCAGCAGTAAATAAGGTGTGGCTTCTGCTAGTCCTTGTCCAAGTTTGTAACGGGCTACTTGGTCGGTACTACCGCCTAAACGGTGGGCTTCATCTATAATTACTAAGTCCCAACCTGCGGTGATTAAATCTTCAAAGCGATCGCGATTATATTCAGCTAGTTGTTCTTTTGTCCAGCCCCGGCGTTTATCCATTGGTTTTACTGAGTCCATTGGACAAACGACTTGGTTAAATAATGTCCATGTATTTTGGTTGGTTTGGTTTTGATATAACCGTTGCAGGGTTTTTAAGTCTTCGGTTAAAACGAGTTGAAAGTCTTCGTTAAAATGCAGTTTCATTTCGCTTACCCACTGACTAACTAAACCTTTGGGGGCGACAATAAGTACACGCTGTACCATTCCCCGTAGTTTCAGTTCTCGCATTATCAGGCCAGCTTCAATGGTTTTTCCCAGTCCGACTTCATCTGCTAACAGGTAGCGGATACTATTGCTGTGTACGGCTTTGGATAAGGCTTTAATTTGGTGGGGAAGGGGAATAACTGATGATTCAATTGGTGCTAAAAGTGTATCTTGAGATAAAGCTTCAGCAATGCGGGCTGATGTGGCAATATAAGCGATCGCAGCAGGTAAAATTAAATTAGCGGTTAAGGGTTTTAATTTATTGGTGGGGATAGTAAGGACTGTATTTTGCTGAGGTAGCCAAACACGGTAAAAGGTATTTTCCCACAGATTGATATTTTCAATAACTTTGCATATTTGATGGTGTTCTTCACTCCATAACCAAGTACCTGTATTCATATTATTTCCAGAAATAAAAATTATATAATTTCAATCGGTAATCCATTTTGAATAGCAGTTTCATGATCTGTTAATGTTACATTTGTGTCAAAAAGTGATAATCTCCCTTTAAGTTTTATTTGTAACGAATCTTTTAAATCACGTAATTGAAGTTTGATATTTGGGTCTGTTATTTTGAAAATAAAAACTATTCTTATTTTTTTAGGCTTTGTAGGAAAACTATGACAAAAAACGGGTAAATCTCCACAAATTTCTTGACCTTGCAGAGAACCAAACCATGCAGATGCTAAAATTAGTAAGCTATCTGTTGCTTTATTTATTAGTTTATTTAAAAGGTAATCAGCACTATTACCAGTGAATCCTTGTGGAGGTCTAAAGTGAGAATAGTCTTTAACTTCTAATAGCCATAATGTGTTTTTACCAGCATCCCACCAGCAAAAATCCATTTCTGATAAGTTTTTACCTTTCAATTTTTGATAACTAGGACAATCTTGAAATCTAAAATTTTCTCCTACTGGGAGTGTAATCTGTAAACCGCTTTCTTGAAAAACTGACATATTTTATGATTCCAAATCTAACCTGACATCTTCTTCATACAACCTTATGGAAGCATCTATAATGGGATTATCAGGCATTCCTTCTTTAAGGTCATTAAATTTAATAGTCATATTTTCTGATTTTTCGAGACAGCATAACTGAATACTCTTTTTGTTTCTGCGAGCCAGGATTTCAAACTGTTTAAGTACAAAGTAACTATGGGTAGCCATATAAATTTGTACGCCCACTTCACTAAGAGAGTATAACATATTACATAAAGCTATGATGGCACGAGGATGTAGGTTAGTTTCTGGTTCATCAATAAATAAAATTGTGCCGGGTTTAATTGTTCTATTACGGATTAAGGTAGTTAATATACTAATTTTCTTAACACCTTCTGCTACCTGGGACATTTCATATTTTTCACGTCCTTTTTTAAAAATAAACCTTTTTCTTTCAATGGATAATTCCCCTTGAAATAGATTTTGTAAATTATCCAAAATCTCTTCTAAGGGTTGATCTAGTTTTTTGGCAGAAGTAGGTATTCTAAGAGCTTGGATTAAATCTTGATAGGTTTGGTCAAATCCAAATATTTTTAGCTGTTCATTTATTGTTGCAATGGCATCAAAAGCAGTAAGAACTTCTTTTGTAGGTAGATATAAAGCATTTAGATCTAATTTTTTATAGACTTCATCTGTACATTTAGTAATAGTATCTTTTGTATCTTTACCAAAAGAAAAACTATATTCATCCCCATTTGGTATTTCTCCTGTTATCCTTGCTTTTACAAAAAGACGGGTTCCACTTTTTCTGACAAGTTCACCAAGTTTTTTCTTATTAGGTTGATAAACCCAAAATATTTTCTCAGAGAGAATGTCTTTCCAACTTTTATTGTCAGACTCTGAACGCTTAGTATATTCTTCAACACTTTTAGCAAGGCAATAAAGCATTTTTAGAATATAGGTTTTACCTGTGTCGTTCTCACCAATAATAATGTTAATGTTTTGATGTTTTTGCCATTCTAATCTTGAGAATATGCCTAAGTCTTCTAAAAGTAGATATTCAAACATTATCGTCACCTACCCTATTTAAAGCTTGGTCATACCACATTAATAATTTAGAATCTTCCTGGAGGATATTATCATGAATCTTGCTGGCTATATCTATAATGGTTTGATAGTTCCGTTCTTGCCAAGCTTTTTTAAATCCTGCGCGGACAGCTTCTAACCTTACAATTTTAAATTTTTTTTCCTTAGAATCCTTATATTCTTCAAATTCCTTTAATAGACTTCTTTCTCTAAGTTTTTCTATATCTCCTGTTTTATTTGGATCAGGAATATACCATCTCTTTTTTGCCTCATTTATTAGTATAGTATCTGTTGTTTCTAAACCTGCTTCTGTTAAGGAATTTGGCTCAAGCTTCTGTATTCTTTCACGGTAAATAGAAGATTGTTTTAGCCATGAAATAATTTGTGTAGGTATAACTCCTTCACCTTCATAGCAGATGAAATTCTCTCGTAGGAGATCATCTAATTCTAAAGACTTTTCATATTTAGACCATCCAGGCTTTTCCTTCATAAAAATTGGGTTTAGTTCTTGAGATGTATATGGTTTTTTAGTCAGTTGCTGCTTCAACCAGAGAATTGCACTTGATTCGTCAGTGATAAAAAGTTCTAACTGAAGAACTTCTTTAACTGTCATACGTTTTTTCTCATATTCAGCCAGTTGTTCAGGCAAAAAGTACATATCATCACGTTTAGAAAACCTTTGCTCAAGTCCAAGATAAAATTCTGAAGCTGACAGCGGTACTGTTTTATCTCTCTGAATATGAAAAGCAACCATGCGGTCAAATAAAAGATAATTTAGTCTTTCGACTATAATTTCGGATTGATTATTTTCAGAAATAAATACTGGAAGTTGTTTCAAATGGTTTTGTACAAATTCCCAAGCACCTTCTTCTGTACCAGCTTCCAACTCGAAAATTTTTTCAAGTTGAGTTGTAGGTTTATAAGCTGAAATTACAAGATCCTGCTTTACTGCTGTGCTAGTTACTTGTCTATAAGAACCTTGTTGTTTATCCAATGTACGCACATCGGCTACAACAAATCCCGCTGAAAGCATTGCTTCTTGAATTGCATTCCAAACAGCATTGCGTGAGTTATGAAAAACTACAGTCATCCATCTGCCTGGTTTGAGAACACGATTATATTCTTCAAGGCATGACTGCATTAATTTTTGGTAATTTAGTAATTCTTTACCCTTAGCTTTGTCAACAATTGCTTCTGGTTGTGCATCGGTATGTACTCGATGCCATGACTCAACTAAGAAATTCAGATCCGAATAATAAATATTTTCACCAAAAGGAGGATCTGTGAAAATGTAATCTATTGAATTGTCTGGAAGACCAAGTTTTGCAGCAGTTCCAGTAGTTACTAAAGCTTGATTAAGTGTTGTAATGAAGTTACCAAACGCCTTAACAAGCCGTTGAAGTTTACCCTCAAATTGATACCAAGGACTAACTTCTGTAGAGATAGAAGGCACATAATAAACCCCATTCAAATCTAATCCAACTTGTGAACCACCTATTTTCCCATATTGAATTGGCTTGTAGCGATTTAGTAAAGACATACCACGCACTGCTTGTTCTATAAAAAATAAAAGCATATTACGAGTTTGTCTATTTTCTAATTCAATAGCTTTTGACCATAAAATTCCTAAAGATTGGGCTGCACGGGAAAGAAAAAAGTGGTGAACATGAGTAATTCCAAAAGATTCCATACGCGCACGTTGGTGTGTCATGTGCATAAAAGGAATCTCTTCTGTTGGCACATTTAAAGGTAATGATAATTTACTAACTTTATTTAAAACTGCTAAATCATTCTCATCGGGTTGTTTTTCATATTTATTTTTGCCAATACTATAGTTAATGAGGACTGCTAGACGCTTAATACCCTTAACACTTTTATTTATAATTGAATCAAAATAAGTTTCATATAATCTGTCCATTCTATTCTTAGTTAATTCAACACTACAATGAGGACATGGAAAATTATCTTTAACTCTTTTTGTTTCTTTCTCTAAAGCTTCATTAAAAAAAATAATTTCTCCACTACATTCAGGACAAGCAAAAACTTCACTCCAAATAGTGTAATTAATTTGTCCCTTAGTCTTACCATCTGTATGTAGAGTTTCGTACATCCAGCCGATTTCTTGCTTCAATTCATTTAAAATATGTCTAGCTTCTCGTTCAAAAGCTTCGACATTAAAAGGTAAATTATAGTTAGCTTCAATAAAAGTTGCAGCTACACCCAAATCATTTAGTACAACCCGACGAGAACCCCATTTAGGTGGTGGTAAATCTGCTGCTTTCCTTTCAGTTTCTATTTTGTAGCGAAAATCGGGATCTGGTTTAGCACATATTTGTGCAGCTACACCAGTCATACCAGAACCACCAAAAGCGTCTAAAATAATATCATCAGGTTCAGTATAGTGAAGAATATAGCGAACTATTGCTTTATGAGGAACTTTGGTATGATAGCTGTGTGCTGTAAAAATGCCATCAGTTTTTCCTTCACTTACATCAGCAGTAAATGGTTCTCTTTGATAATTATCTGTCTCAGTATCGTATTGTTTTCCGAATTGTTCAATAAAGTTAGTGAGCCAAGGATTTGGACAGGCAGTATAGTAAGGTGGATCAGAAATTGCCAGGATATCCTCATCTTCACCAATGGGAAATCCTTCAACATTACGAAATTCAGGTTCTTGTAGTTTTTTTCTTAGCAGTTCTAAAAAATAACTACGTCTCGCTTCTTCATTGTCAAATTTTATGCCAAAACACTCTACTGAAGATTCTGGAGCAGTAGAGTTACTATAATCAAATAGGTTAAGTGTGTAGGGTTGTTCAGTCATTTGTATATCCTACTCCACAATAAACCTCACTTTACTTGAATCTTTTCCTTTTGTGAGTTCATTTATATAATCTTCAAAACGTTTTTTCATTTCTTGCACAGTGCAAGGAGAACCACCCGTTAGCAAAGCTGTTTGCAAATCTGCTGTTTTTACCACCACCTTCTTTAACCCAGACAGCACTTCCTGGACTGCACCAATAAACTCGTTTGTCAAGGGTTGCGGTAAAACTTTTGACTGCAAAAACTCATCTATTAACTGCTTCTTCTTCAGCTTAAGTAAACTTAAATTCTCTTGTGTCGTTGGATCTTCCAAATTCGTTAATAACGTCTGTGTCCAGTTTGCTAACAACAAATCAAGCTGGCTTTCCATGTCCGCTAACACAGTGCTGGCTGGTTTATTTATTACCTCACTTGTTGGTTTAAACTGACAGTGGGGACAAATAGGCGTTGTTTGTAAATCCTGTTCCGTCAACTTCACACAACTTTTCAAACTACCTATAGTATTTTGCCAGTCCTTTAACTGACTCGCTGGCATTAAATCTATAGTTGCCAATTTCTGGAGACTTTGCAACTTGCTATCTTTAGTTAATTGCGTCTTTTGTTCTTCCTCATTTATTCCCAGTCGTGCTGCTGTGTGTAACCCTAGATAAGCTTGAATATAACTCTTTTTCACAGTTTCCAGCTTTTGTAAACTTTGTTGTCGGAAACTAGCTGAACTGCGTTTTTGGGGATTTAAAATATCTGTAGTAATTTCCTCCCTAACTTGCTGCATTTGCGTCAACCAAGGATGATTAATCGGTAACACCGCTTCTGCTGTACTCAAGTAAGATGTTACACTACCCAAATTAGTAAGTAATTGTTGCAGTGCTTCCACCGTTTGTAGAGTCTGCAAACCTGTTTCGTGTCCCTTTACGTCTGACTCTTGCTCACGGAAGTTTTTCAACTTGCCTGGGGTAGAATAAGCTTGCAAAGATTCCAAAAACTTTTTTGTCCGCTCTAAATTAGCACCATACTCATTTTGGATATCAGAAGTTAATAAATTGCGACCCCAAAAACTTAAACTCGTCAATTGTTGTTTACAAATAACCAGTTGGTTAACTTTTTCTGTCACCGCTTTTTGTAACTCTTGAACTGGTTCATTTTGACCTTGAGTTACTAATTGTGCTAGTCCTGGTGTCAGTCCCAATAATTCAAATAATGCTCGCAGTGCGGGTAAATTCCAATCTTTGGGTTTTTCGATATGCTTGAAATTAATTAAATCTTCTAGACCAGAATTAATTAAACTGTCCAAATTATTGGGATCAAACTTACTCCCTGGAACTGCTAACACCACATCACCGTTATATACTAACGCGGCTATTAACACTACCACCCATTCAGGTTCAAGGCGATATTGATATGGTGTATCAATTGCCATATACTCAATCCCAGATATATCCTGAATAATTTCTGCACGGTTGAGAACTTGGCCAGAACCTTTTTGCTGAAGTAAACCCAGAATATAACTACTGTACTTGGACTGACTGACAACTAACTTATCACCATCCAATAATCCCAAAGCATCCAGTACAGTAATTGCTTGTTTGGTTTTATTCCCACCTTTCAAACTGCGTAAAGCATCTTGTACATACTGTTTACGGTTCTCTTTTGTCACCAATTGATTAAAGTGAGGATATCCTGGTGCTTGGTCATCAAAATGGACAGCTAAACAACCAGAAGCCACAGCATTTAACATATCCCGCACATTATCACGGTTGTTACCTGCAATTTTACTACCTTTACCCCATTCTCCAAACTGCTTACTTTGACCTTGGTAAGTGACATGAAAAGCAGTATTGATATGTTCTTGTAACCACTTGACCAAATTCTGCAAAAAGGTTTTAGCTTTATCTTCATAGCTTCTTTTTGCTTGTCCAGAGGAAGTAGTAGCTAAGTCCAATGCAGCAGCATATTTAACTAAATTCAGCCGGAAATTATCATCCGGTTTGGTAAGTTTAAAAAATACTTCATCCGCCTTTTTTTCATCTTTGTATTCTGGCGGGTCATGGGGTGGGATAAAATACAAATAGAAATCCTGTGCTGGTTGGGCAGTAGGTCGCTCATTAGGCGCACCAAAAAATAAATATCCTTGACGAGTAACTTTTCTACTTGTCCATTCTAATTCATGGGGCCAAATTTGATATCCCGTTTTGTAGGTTTGGTCATCACATTCTAAAACCCTAATCAGTGCATTAAAATAATATCTATCTAACTGTGTATTATCTAAACTTTCTGCCCGCTTTTCAATTAAAGCATCATAATCATCAGTTTTTTTCAGGTCAATATAATATTGGCGATTTTCGGTATTACTAGAAATAAATTGACCGCTAACAGTTTTGTGAATTTCCCGCAATACAGTTTCAATATAGGCCAGCAAATCATCCGCAGGTTCACCACCTAAATCTGCTATCATCGGATCATAGAGACACAAACTATCCCGTAATTCGTCAGGTGTTGCCCCTAATGGGACGTAAATATCCCCAGTAGTTAAGCGATGTACTGATAAAGCCGCGACTATTTTTAACGCCATCGGTTTATAAGCAGGACGGGTAAAAGCTTGCTGAATCCGCGACTCTAGAACTTGGGAACAATCAATAACAGCGCGAATATCAGGAACTGCCCTATTTGAAGAATCTTCTTTGAGAATAGACCAATAACTGTCATAAGCAATTAAACCAGGTGAGTTATTGGGAACTTCTTGATTTAACTTTTGCTCCATCATGTTGACTAGAGTTTTAAGTATCTCTCGCTTTTCAACTAAGATAATGCTCTCGAATGTATCAATATAATCAGGATGGATGGGGAATAATTGTACAAATTCATCCATTCTTTGGCTCATATTACTGTAAAATCGAGAATACGGTGTAAGATGCTGACGAATTCTTGCTTGTTGTTCGTCATTTTTCTTAAGTAATCTTTCAGTAACTACATATTTAATATCTTTACGTGCAATTAATATTTGTTCAAACCGAGCTTTAACCCGTCGGATAGCCGCAGCCGCAAAACTAAATCGGGGACTGTCAAATAAGGTTTCTTGTAAACCACCAATAAAGCGAAATCTGAGATTTTTACAAATCTCGCCTATTTCTCGGAGAAAGGTAAGGTCAAGAATTAGCTCTTGGTCTTTGCGTGTATTTAAATAGTCTAGCATTTCATCAACCACCAATAATAACCCCATACCTGGGTATTTTTGGTGATAAATTATCATCATTTCTTCAAATACACTTATATGGTTAGGGATTGTGTCTTGTGGTGGAAAATGAAAATCAAGCCCCAATTCCAATAATCCTTTTGTTAGTTGGGAGCAGATAAACTCTCGTAAGTTCATTTTTGTTGAACCTAGTTCAGTACGAATAACTTTAAATTTGCCTGCTATACAAGCTGCATTTTGAGCTACTTTGGAGTTTTTTAAGGCGACGCTTAGTTGACTATGTTCAGCGATCGCACTAATTACTGACATTAAGTGTGACTTACCAGTACCATAATTACCTATAATAAAAATTCCTTTATTATCTGCTGGTTGTTCAAATTGCAAATTCGGCAACACTAAATTTATTAACCTTTCTGCCATTTGATCAGAAATGACGTAATTAGTAACCAGTTTCTCTGCTGTAGCTAAATTACTAGTATTATGTAACTTAATTACACTTTCTAGAGGCTGAAATTGAATTAAATCGCTGTATTTCATCACACAAGTTTCTCTATATTTACTACCTATCGTCAGCTTCTGATTATTCTAGGTTGATTATTAAAAAATCACTTACAGTAGAGTGGTAATATTCTGGATGTCCTATTTCAGAATAGGTTAAGTAGTTATTTTCGACATTACCACACCACACAGCGATAATTGTCTGTTGGCGTGCTAGTTGCTTGAGGCATCGCAGTGAATCCAGTTTTAGAGATTCGTCAAACAGAATTTCCAGATGTTCTAAAAAAACTACATTATCATGATTACTAACAATTTCTTGTAATAAATGTTCTACTTCCAATGGTCTTTCCCATTTTGGTAATTCCAATAAACGCTGACTCAGTTCCAGGTTAACATTGATATAGCCGCTACCAGTTAATTTCGCTACCTGCTGTAACTTAACTTTGGGTAAGCTTTGGCTGGGAATGACAATTAATCTGTGATACAGTCCTGCTGCTTGAGCAAAGTAACTGCTAATATTCGCAGCTAATAATTCTGTCTCAGTTGTATCTTCTATTGGTAATGCGGATGAAGATACAGCAGGTATTTCCACGGTTAAAGATAAATTGTCAACTTCCTGGTTTTGCTGTTTCTGCGGTTGGGTATTTACCATATTCCATGAATCGCTATCGGTGTTATCTCCTTGATAGCGGTGTTCACAAATTTCAGCATAAGCACAGAAACTACAATTGAGAGAAGAAGGTACAGCCGAATAATCACCAGCCAAAATCCTCTCTACTAATATTTCCGCTGCTTGGGTGGTAGTTTGTAAGTCCTCGGCGTTAAAGGTGTGCAAATAATTATGACGCAAGTAAGCTAGATGGGCTGTCGTTTTTCCTGTAGCTTGTGCATAAGCCCAAAGCTGAAAGCGGTGATGCTGTGGGTTCATTTCCTGGTCAGTTTTGAAATCTAGTACCCAATCTGACCCCAATAAATCAACAATGCCATTGAGTGTTAGCCGTCCTATACTCAAAGTAATAGGCAACTCCCATTGGGTATTAGCTTGACGAAAAGCTGCGAAATTCTCCACCTCATCAAATCGCTGGGCTAGTTCTAAAGCTTCCGCAACAGCATCTTTCCCTAACCCCACATCAAAACCAGCTAGTTTTTCTATGTCGCGGATTTTATGTTCTAGTGCTAAATGTACCAAAGTTCCTACCCGCATTGCTGTACCTATCCCTGAACCTATACCTGGATGTCCTTGGATAAAGCGATAGTAAAACTTCTGGGGACATTGAGCGTAATCACTCAGAGCAGTTACAGGCAATTCAAATAAACCTGAACCTACTGTATTTAGTAACAGGTGTTGAGGTTCTGCTGGTAAAGGTGGTTCTGTCAGAATAGGAGGTTGAGCTAATTCGGAGTCAAAAATAATCGGTTGTATATTAATTCCCGCAGCTTCTAAACCTGGTTGTAATTTAGCTAATGCTCCTCCCTTCTCGTCTGCGGCTGTGAGAATTAGTTGGTCACGAGCGCGGGTTAACGCTACATACAGCACCCGTAAAGCTTCTGATTCTTCCCGTTGTTTGCGCTGATATTCTAGCCAAATATAAAGTACCGGTTTGATTGCCTCACCTTCTTCATCTTCCAGCTTCAAAGCTACACCATCATCAGAGTCAAAATAAATAGTTTCGCTGCTGTTCGGTCGAGAGCGAGTTAAATCAGGAATTACAACTACAGGCCACTCTAACCCTTTTGCTGCATGGATGGTCATTAATGCTACTGCATCATTAGTAGACAATGGCAGACGTGGTATTTCTACCTCAGCACCAGCTAGTTGTTTCAAGCGACGTACTACGGCGAAAACGTCATGATGGCCATGTTCTAGTTGGCGTATTAACTCCATAAACCCACGCCAGTCAGCTTCTCTTCTATTTGCACCTGGTAAGTTGGTAATTACGGCTGTGTAACCCGTCAAGTTGTCTGTTAGTTGGAGTAGACGGGTAGGGGGTTCTAAGTTGCGATAGCGCAACAGTTGATGCAAAACTTGTACAGGTCGGCTAAATTCAGGAATATCCGTTGTTTTGAGTTTTTGCCACCAATCAATTTTGGTTCGGCTTTTTTCCCCGGTGTCCTGTTGCTGATTTTCTGCTGCTATTGTTGCTTGTTGTTGAGCAAAGGTAAATAATAAGCGATCGCTCACCGCAAAAAAGGGACTACGCAGCACCGCCACCAAAGCTAAATCATCACTTGGATCAGCTAAAAATTGCAATAATGCCCAAGCATCTTTAGCTTCTCTGGTTGCTAATAAGTTACCACCACCCGCTAAAGCTGTAGGGATTCCCACGCTTTCTAAAGCTTCACCATAATTTTCTAAGGGTTCCCAAGTCCGGGACAAAATCGCAATATCCCCCGGTAATATCGGTCGCAAGTTGCCAGTTTTCTTATCGTGAATCAAAGTTTCTTGCTCCAGCATATCTTTGAGCAAGTCGGCAATATGTCTAGCTTCTACCCTGAGACGTGGGGATTTATTGATTCCTGACTCTGCTTGTATTACAAAAACTTGGATTGGTGGGTGAGGGTTGGGAGGTACAGTTCTATAACCTGCCAAATTTTGGTGTAATGTACCAAGTACAGGTGCAAATACACTATTGATATTTTGTACTAATGGTTGATGTGTGCGAAAGCTGGTATCTAGAGTGACTTCATCGCCATCAAGACTACAAATGCGATCGCGCCAAGTTTGAAAGACTTCGATATCAGCACGCCGAAAACCGTAGATTGATTGTTTGGCATCACCAACAATTGTTACCTGGGTGTTTAATGTCAGCAACTCTAATATTTTTGACTGAACAGGATTAGTATCTTGAAATTCATCAACTAAAAAAGCTTTCCATCTTTGGGCATAATAGTTTTGCACCTGCTCATCTTCCAACGCCAACAGAGCATGAACTTCTATATCCGCAAAATCTAAAAAACGGGCGCGGCGTTTTGCTTCGTTGATATAGTCTTGGACTAAACTAAAAGCTTCTCGCAGTGCTGGTAACAGTGCTGCCAATTGTTCATCAGCAATACCAATTTCTAAAGTGATTAAACCTGCTTTTAAGCTATTTTGGACTATTTCCCGAAGTTGTTTAATTGCTTCCTTGACTATTTCTAAAGTTCCTTCTGCCCAATTCTTCTTACTACCAACATTGATCTTTAGTCCAGATATAACTAACAAAGCCTCTTTAATGTTGTCTCCTGACTCTATTTCGTCTATTGCCTCTATAGCAGGTTGACGAGCTTCTACTTCCAAGCGATCGCTTGCTGTCCCCACGTAAGTTTGTAGAGTATCCCGTGCTGACTGCCAAACTGGATCTGCTAATAACTCGTTCCCAGCTTTTTTTTGTAAATTTTGTGCCAATTGTTGCCAGTGTTCTGTCCCATGGTTTAAAGCTTCTTTAGCAGTGATGGGGTCTTTAAGCAATGCAGGCAAGGCTTTGGACATTAAAGAAAAAGGAACTTGCTCATAGAGATTTGCTGGTAGTGTATCTAAAGCTTCATTAAACCATTGAGTAGACAAAAGTACCCCTTCCAGTTCATCTAGAACCGCAAAATCAGGTGGTACATTAGCAGTTAAAGGATGCTCCCGACAAATCCGCACTGCTAAAGCGTGGATAGTGCTAATTTGGGCTGCTTCCAGTTCTGCTAGTAAGTCATAACGATCCGGTAATTGTTGATTAACTGACAAACGAATGCGCGATTCCTACGGAGCGCTTCGCTATCGCAATTCTGCTGCTGCCTTGTCTGTAAATGTAACAGCTACTACCTCCAAAGGTGAAAGTTCACCTTCCCGTAAATGGTAAAGATAGCGTTCAGCCAACATATGGGTTTTCCCAGTTCCTGCCCCAGCTATAACTGCAACGCTACCATCAGCATAAGCTGCTGCTTGTTGTTGAGGAGTTAGAGTCATACTGTACCCCCTTTCCGGCTTTGGCGAGTACCTTTGCGGCAAAGTAAATCATAGGCACAGAAGCGACAAGCATTTTGCTCAACATCCGGCTCTACAGGGTAATATCCTGTTTCTAAATGAGTTTTTATTTTTGCTGCAATTTGTTGTTGTTGTTCCTCACTGAGTGCTTTATTGGTGACTGTCTTACGCTTAGTGAGCAAATAGTAATCAGCCCCTTTTATCGTTTCATTAGGAAATAAAACTGTATTCGCAATATGGGTGTATAAAGGCATTTGAATATCTACAACAGCTTTGCCATTTTCATCTTTAATACCCGCAGGTTTTTGAGAACTGGTTTTGTAATCTAATAAAACTAACCCTTCAGGAGTGCGGTCTATTCTATCAATTCTTCCTGTTACTTTTAAGCCATACCAATCACCAACAAATTCCTTTTCCAAACTTACTACTTGTACATCTGATGGTAGAAAGTCTGGGTGTTGCAAAGTCCGATTTAAAACTTTTATATGTTCAGCCCGACGAGATTCCCAAGCAGGGATAGTAGGTAATTGCAAATCCTGTTCTGCTTGCATAAATGCTGTTTCTAGTTGTTCTAAACCAGTTTGGGTAATATCAGCAGCAGTCAAAACTTTTGCTAAAACCAACTCTAAACTGCGGTGATAAAGTTGCCCTTTTAAACTAGGGCTAAGTTCTTCTTCTGCTTCTTCCAGTTGTGCCAGCCTCAGCACTTTATCTGCAAACCATTTGAAGGGACATTGACCTAAAGTTGTTAACTGTGATGCACTGAAAACTCGACTGTGAGGATCTAAAGAAATATTTACTACGCCGTCATATTCATCATACGCTTCAGTTCCCTCTCGTCGTTTTTCTACTCCCCAAGCATAGATAGCGTGGGGTAACACTTTATCCTCTAGTAAACTGTCGCGTCTCAGATAAATTCGTCGTGCTTCTGCCAAACTAGCAATTGGTAAAGGTGGAGGGGCAATAGATTTTAATCCCAATCGTTTTAAGTACGGACTAGGCAAAGATGTCTGCGAACCTATCATTTCGGGATAAGAAAAAGTCAATTGCTGGGTAGGGACTTGCAGTAATGCGTAAAAAGAAATTGCTTCTCTTCGTGCAGCTTGAGCAGCATCTTCCAAATCAAACCCCAACTGCCGTAGTTGTTTACGTTCATAAAAGTCAAGCATAGGGTCATCTTTTACAGGAGTAGGCAAAATGCCTTCTGTTGCCCCCAAAACTAAAACATATTGAAATTTAGCACCAAATAGCGACAGTGGTGTATGTAATTCTACACCACCTCTACCAGGTTGGGCTGGTACTGTTAGTATTGTCAAACTGCCGATGATATCTTCAGCAAATTCTTTGAGACTGATAACTTCATCTTCAGGTTTTGATAGTTGTACTAACCCTGCTTGCAATTCATAGTAAGCAACAATTTCCCTTGCCCAGCGTCCGGTACGTTGGCGGACATTGAATTTATTGAGAATATTTTGTAACCTTTCTACCCAATTGGCGCGGTTGTCTTGTGGTGGCCAATCTAGAAAAGAGAGATTAACACTACCCCTGTTAAGGTGTACTAATAAATGAACTAATAAAAGGCTGAAACCCTTACCAAAACAGGGATAAAGCCATTATTAACCGAAAAAGACAGCAAAAGTTGTCAAGTACACAAACGATTCAATATGAGATGATGGGGGTGAA
>JANMEE010000214.1:0-9377 GCA_031376645.1 Dolichospermum sp. OTE_75_concoct_329_sub
ACCTACACGAATGGCAGAATGTAAATAAACAGGTAATACCAATACATCCACAGTATCAAAAAATGCAATAATTTGCCGAGAGGTAATTTGCATTTGGGACAGTGCTTGTAGATATTCACCGGCAGAACCATTTTTTGCTAATAACCAGCGGTTCAAAGGTTGTAAGGCTTCTGAGGGAATTCCTGCTGCTGCTATTCCCGCTTGCCAAACTGCTATAAATGGTTCAATTAAGCCGCTAAAGTCTGGGTATTGTTCCGTAACTTGATGTCCAAACTGTGCTAATAATTCGACGGTTTTTAATACTCCTTGTTTACAGTTAGCATCAGCTTCTCCAAAGGGCTGAATAGTGGTACTAAAGGCAACTTTTAGAGGATTTAATTTAATTTGAGTGGCAGCGAGAAATGATGGTTGCGGATCTGGTAGCCAATAAGGATCACCGGTCACATAGCCAGAGATCACATCTAACATAGCGGCTGCATCGGCTACTGTGCGAGCAAGAGGACCATCAACAGCAATGCCTCCTAAGCGATCGCCTACAGGGGCTTTAGTGATTCTTCCCCTAGCTGGTTTGATGCCAACAACACCACAACAAGCTGCCGGACCACGCACTGAACCACCACCATCTGAACCTTGAGCGATCGCACTTAATCCTGCTGCTACTGATGCTGCTGCACCACCACTAGAACCACCCGGAGTATATTCCAAATTCCAAGGGTTTCTCGCTGGGGGAAATCCCGGAGGTTCGGTATAAGGACAAGAACCTAATTCTGAAGTTGCGGTTTTACCAAGAATAATAAATCCAGCTTGTTTGATTTTCGTAACTACGCCATCATCATGATTAGCGATATTATTTAACAGTGCCGGATTTCCGTAAGTACAGGTAACACCTGCCACTGCACTTAAATCTTTAATAGAAATTGGCACACCAAAAAACGGCGGTAATTCTGAAGTCGTTGTCAATAATTCCGTTTTGTTTTTAGCATCAGCGATCGCTTTTGCAGCCGTGACTGTAAAATAACTTCCCAGTTGGGGATTTAAGCGTTCAATTCTCTCTAAATATACTTCCACCAACTCTAAAGGTGACACTTCCCGCAGACGGATTAATTCTGCTAATTCTAAAGCCGGAGTAAAAGCTAGATCGTTATTGTTCATATTTAAATCATAAATCTGCTAATTTAACTTGTTACTTTAGCAGCATTTTTGATAATTATCCCTATTTGATTTAGCAAGCCCTAGGTAAAAAGGAGATCACAAAAATCTCTTGCCTATTCCCTCTTGCCTATTCCCTGTGCCTGATTGTGCTAAAAATATGGTTAATTATGGATGTCACCATTAAAACCTTACACGTTTAACAATCAATGGTTAATTCTAGTCTTGTGGCCACACTCTATGTTAATCCTGTTACAGGAAATGATGCTAATACGGGTTCTCGTGCCAATCCCCTAAAAAGTATTACCCGCGCTCTAAAACAGGCGAAAACATCAACAATTATTCAGTTAACTACCGGAACTTATAGCACAGCCAATGGAGAGCTATTTCCCTTAGTCATTCCCCCGTCCGTGTTGGTAGTCGGAAATGAAGCCAATAAAGGTCAAGAAATGATCATTTCTGGCAGTGGAGAATATACCAGCCCTGGTTTTGGGGTACAGAATATCACTTTACTTTTAGAGGGTGATGCCAGTCTTTTGGGTGTGACGGTGACTAATCCTGCTGCTAAAGGTACTGGTGCGTGGATTGAATCATCAATACCTACCGTGGCTAATAGTACATTTAAGAACTGTACCAGGGAAGGAATTTTCATTACTGGCAATGCTAAACCGGGTATTGTAGATAATTTGTTTATTAACAATAAGGTGAGTGGGCTAGTCATAGCTAAGAATAGCAAAGGAGAAGTGCTACGAAATGTATTTGAAAATAATGCTTTAGGCATAGCTATTAGTGATTTTGCAGCGCCTTTAGTCGCAAATAATCAACTTTCAGCTAATGGGACAGCGATCGCTCTGTCTCGTGATGCTAAACCAGTATTACGACGGAATCTCATTACTAATAATACCCAAGGTGGTCTTTTAGTTAATGGTAATGCTGTTCCCGATTTAGGCAGTCCTCAAGATCCTGCCGACAACATTTTTCGAGAACAGGGTAAATTTGATTTACAAAATGTTACGGAGCAAAAAATTATCTCCGTTGGTAATCAGTTAAGTCTTCCCCAGGTGATTGGGGCGATAGATTTCATGGCTGCTACCGCTGACACCCCTAGTCAAATAGGAGTAAGCAGTAGGTTTGCTGATTTAGAAGGACATTGGGCGGCAGCCTTTGTAGAAGCCTTATTCAGTAAAGATATTATTAGTGGTTTTCCTGATGGATCTTTTCAACCAGCCACACCAATGACCCGCGCCCAATATGCGGCATTGATGACAAAGACATTTCAACTACCCGAAAGTAATCAATTAAATAAATTTAAAGATGTAAAATCAGACTTTTGGGCGGCTAAAGCCATAGCCAGTGCTGCGGATAGAGGCTTTTTGAAGGGCTTTCCCGATGGCACATTTCGTCCAGAAAATAACTTAACCAAAATTCAGGCTCTAGTCTCCATTGTTAACGGTTTAAATTTAAGTGGTGGTAATCCTAACGTCTTAATGGTATACCATGATCGCGTCCAAATTCCTAGTTACGCTACCGGTGCCGTGACAGTGGCTACGCAAAAACTACTAGTCGTCAATTATCCTCAACCAGATCAATTAGAACCACTGCGGGACATTACTCGCGCTGAAGTAGCAGTCCTCATTTATCAGGCACTCGTGGCCACAGGTTTAGAAAATCCTCTTCCCTCTGCCTATATTGTCAAACCAGAGACAGAGATTCCCTCTTTTTCTGATATTGTCGGCCATTGGGCAGAACCATTTATCCGCGCCTTAGTTAGTATGAACTTAACTCAGGGTTTTGCCGATGGCACATACCAGCCAGATCAAGCCATGACCCGCGCCCAATACACAGCTTTAATCGCCGCAGCCTTTAATCCCCCAGCCAAACGGCCTTCCCCAGAATTTACAGACATCGCCAAAGATTTTTGGGCAGCTAACGCCATTGAAATAGCAGCCAGAGGCGGTTTTGTGGGCGGGTTTAGCGATCGCACCTTCCGTCCTACCCAAAACGTCCAACGGTTACAAGTCATAGTTTCCTTAGTCAATGGACTGGGACTTTCAGCCACTAATCAAAAAACCCTGACTTATATTGACCAAGATAAAATTCCCGAATATGCCCGAACAGCAGTTACCATCGCTACCCAGCAAAAAATTATTGTTAATTATCCAGATCCCAACTTACTAGCACCCACGCGGGAAGCCACCCGTGCTGAAGTTGCTGCCATGGTGTATCAGGCATTAGTAGCTAGTCAACGCACAAAAATTATTAACTCACCTTATGTTGTTTTGCATATCAGCAATTGACAAGTAGAATAGAAAACACTGCCTATCACTTTTGCTGCTAGTGAAAAAAAACTACTCAGGTAGCTAAAAGTACGCTAGGCTAGACGCGATGGGTGAAATATTTATACCTGTTGCCTATAACTTGCAGCCCATGTTAACTACATCCCCGTTTACTCAACCCTTTGCAGCTCCGGCCGAATTAGCAACCAAGTTATTAACTCACTACAGCTTTGATCTGAATGGACACAATGCCAGTGAGTTAGTTAACAGTTGGCAATCAGAATATCCCATTCATTGGTTACACTTAGCAGTTGTTGAAGCTTTGTATCAAGGTCGTTATAAAGCTATATCTGTCCAGCAAATCTTGACCTTGTGGCGGCGCAAAGGAGAGACAACATATCATTTCAACATGGAATTTGAGCGGATGATTTGCAACAAATTTCCCGAACGGCTCACTTCCCTCTCTCTACCAGTTTTACCACCCCCTAAACAAGAAATCAGGATGGAAAAATCTAAAAATCCTCGTTTATTACCTGCCCCAGTTAGTTATAAATATCAAATAAATAATAATTTACAGCCAACAGCAGAGAAACGGGACTCTGCTCAATTAACAGCAAATATCAGTCAACACCCAATTATTGAGGAAATTTTCCCCCAACCTGCTCCACAGTTGATGCTATCAGCAACCGCCAATCATCCCCCTATTGGTCAGTTTATGCCCCAAAAGAGCGCTCGTACGGAATCCTTCACCTCCAAACTCAAAGCCCTCACCAGCGAAAGATTGGAGTTGGTATTTTAGAACGTAGGGGCGCAGGGCCTGCGCCTAATTACGGAGCGAATCAAAAGGAATCACTTTACAGCTTCAAGCACTGTTTTTAAACCTTTGCCATTGAAGAGGTTTATCACTTCAGAGGCACTTTCTTGACCCTTGAATACTCCCACCTGCATTACCCTGCGGCCTTGCCAAACTTTAGGAAAAGCATCAGTAACGAGAGAACTGACTAAATTCTCTTGTTGCTTATTTGCAACCAGCACTAGCACCCGGTAACTGACATTTTGTTGAGAAGCCGGATAAATTTGGGGGTCTGATATGGGAACTGAATTTTGAATATTTTCCCGTGCTGCTGCTTGGGGGGCGACAAATTCAATAGCACCTGAATCAACTTGCGTATAATTAAATTGGGGTGAATCAGACAGATTTTTTGGTAACGGTGGCAATTGATTAGGATTAGGAACGGGTTTAATTTTTAAAGGTGTTAGAGTTCTTTGATTAGGAGAGTTGGGAACGGTGCGAGCCGAAGTTTCTGTTGATAAAGGATTAGCACCAGGATTTCTGGCTGTAGGTGCGGTTGTACCTTGAAGATCCACTTTACCACTGATGCGATCGCTAACCAGATTATTTCCAGCCGCAGAAAATACTAACTTGGCACTTTGAGCATTGATATCATAACGACCATTATTCCGAAATATATTTTTGCCTGGGTCATAGCTCGTACCTAAATCTGGTCTAGCTTGGGCAATTACTACTAAACCATCTTCTCTGTTACCTTGAAGAAGATTATTCCTTAACATTGGTGTAGCATTTGCTTGAACAATAATACCCGATCTATTGTTCTGAATTTGGTTAGCTACTACTACGGGAGCCGCATTTTGGGCAATGTTAATCCCAAAACCAGTTTCTTGAAAGATATTTTCCCTGATTTCCGGGCGTGCATTCCCAGAGATAGTTATACCATTAGCACCATTGCGAACAAAATAATTTTTGCTAATACTGGGTGTACCATCACCCGCAACAGCAATTCCATCTTGGGTATTATTCGTAAAGGTATTTTCCCGCACTAGAATATTACTGGATTCAATCCATAATCCATAACCACGAGGATTGGAGTTAGTGACGGTGACACCACTTAAACTAGCTTGGTTAGCACCGACAATGGCCACATTTTTTCCACCAAAACTGCGACTGAGGTATTCGCCACCACCAGTAATTGTTACTGTTTTGCCTTTACTGTTAATATCCCCTTGAATGGCTACGCCTGGTTTTAACATTAAAGGAAATATTTCTCCAGTTTGGGTGCTATATGTACCGGGAGAGAGGATAATTACACTATTAGATGATGATGTTTCCAAGGCTTGGCTAATTGTTCGCCAAGGTGCGCTGATACTACCATTACCTGTTTTGTCATTTCCCTGATTTGGGTTGACAAATGATTGGTTAATCTGAGAGATTGTTTTTTCACCTTGGACTATTTGTTCGACTCCTCTAGGAACTTGAGCAAAGACACTGCTTACACTTGTTATCAAGAGTATTGTACTCGTCACTCCTAAACCAACAGTTAAACTCAAAATCGAGAAACTCAGGGAGTTTTGCGGGGTATTCACAGACTTTTTGGGAACTATCATTGTTTATAAAACTCCTGAAAAATATATATCAAGAAGGTTGAAAATCTGTTGGTATTTGAAACTGTATAGCAACTGCTACCTGGCAACTATTATACAATCAATTCTTATACTATTTAATAGTAGTATATCCACGATGTTATTTATATCTTGACAAATTAACCGCGATTAGTTAGCAAATATTTAATCATAAAAATATGAATCAGGCTGGCTATTACTATCAAAGCATGAAAAATAGAGGTTTGTAATGGTTTCAGCCCACAGTCACACACAGCAAACTGTTTATCGCATTTTAGATGCTAATTTAGATCGCGCTCGTGAGGGGTTGCGAATTATTGAGGAATGGTGTCGGTTTGGTTTAAATAATTCCCAGTTTTCGAGTATATGTAAACACTTGCGTCAAGAGTTGGGTACTTGGCATACGGCGGAAATCCGGGCAGCACGAGATACACCGGGTGATCCAGGAACTGATTTAACTCACCCCCAAGAGGAAGAACGGGCTGATATTACATCTCTATTACAGGCTAATTTTTGCCGTGTGCAAGAAGCTTTGCGGGTATTAGAAGAATATGGCAAGCTTTATCATGGGAATATGGGAAATGCCTGTAAACAAATGCGTTATCAGGTTTATACCCTAGAAAGCAATTTGCTGGGTTATCAGCGTCATCAGTTATTATGGCGATCGCATTTATATCTGGTAACATCTCCCACAGATAACCTATTGGCAATAGTGGAAGCGTCTCTGCAAGGCGGTTTAACTCTGTTACAGTATCGGGAAAAAACCGCTGATGATGCGGTGCGTTTAGAAATGGCTATGCAGCTACGGCAGTTATGTCACCATTACGGGGCTTTATTCATTATTAATGATCGGGTGGATTTAGCTTTGGCTGTGGATGCTGATGGTGTACATTTGGGACAACAAGATATACCCATTGCTGTAGCGCGTCAATTACTGGGCAGTCAGCGCATTATTGGCCGCTCTACCACAAATCCTCAAGAAATGCAAGGAGCAATTGCTGAAGGTGCGGATTATATTGGTGTGGGACCTGTGCATGAAACACCGACGAAAGCAGGTAAAGCCGCAGCCGGTTTAGAATATGTGAAATATGTTTCTCAAAATTGTCAAATTCCCTGGTTTGCAATTGGGGGAATAGACATGAGTAATCTGAATGATGTGATAAATGCAGGAGCGCGACGGGTAGCTGTAGTGCGATCGCTTATCCAATCTGATCAACCTACATTAGCAACTCAGTATTTTCTTTCGCAACTGCACAGAATTAAATAGAAAAGAAGAAAAATCGGATTAGAGAACTCCATAGAATGATTGATCCTGTTTTCATGTCATTCCCCTGAAGAGGGGAATCCAGAAATTATTTATGTTCCATAAGACAATCTGGATTCCCGCTTTTGCGGGAATGACATTGAAAATTGTTTGTGGAAATTTCCACGCTTACTATGGGATAGCGAACGCGAGAGCGTCCCGGAGGGAACTAGCGCTGCTGCAAGCAGTTCATGTTTTTTGTGGAGTTCTCTTAAACTATGAAATCAAATTCAGGAAAAAATTTTGCTATGCTGTAGATTAAAAGATATTTAACTGATAATTTATTTATTATGCCTTCACCATTTCCAGGAATGAACCCTTACTTAGAAAATCCTGAACTCTGGCCAGAAGTACATCATTGGATTCTGACATTACTAGCTGAGTCATTGATACCACAGTTGCGACCAAAATACAGAGTAGCAGTAGAAAAAAGAGTTTATCATGATACTGATCGCAACTCTGTTTTAATTGGTATTCCTGATGTGGCGATCGCCCGGTCTTTAAAACCTACAACTCAGAAATCATCTAATATTGCTGTAGCTTCTCCACCAGTTAAACCCGTAACAGTAAATATCCCCATACCAGAAGAAATTAGAGAAACTTATTTAGAAGTGAGAGAAATTGCTACAGGTGAAGTGATCACAGTAATTGAATTACTCTCACCCAAAAATAAACGTCAGGGAGAAGGAAGAAAAGCATATCAAACTAAACGATTGCAAATATTAGGTAGTTCGACACATTTAGTCGAAATAGATTTATTGCGTGCTGGTGAATCTATGCCTATATTAGATAATAATATTAAATCAGATTACCAAATTTTAGTTAGTCGTAGTCAATTACGACCTAGAGCAGAATTATATCCTTTTAATTTATCAGAAGTAATTCCCGCCTTTTTCTTACCTCTACAAAAAGAAGATATAGAACCCTTAGTAGATTTACAAAATGTGATTCAAGATTTATTTGATCGTGCAGGTTTGGATTTAGCAATAGATTATAATTCTGAACCAGTTCCCCCAATTCAAGAAACTGATTTGATTTGGGTAAATGAGTTATTAAAAGAGAATAGATATGAGTAATCTAAATGATGTGATGATTGCAGGAGCGCAACGAGTAGCTGTAATGCGATCGCTCATCCAATCTGATCAACCTACTTTAGCAACTCAGTATTTTCTCTCTCAACTCCATCGAATCAAATAAATTTAACATCAAATCGGCGGTTAGAAACCGCATCATCTACACAAACAAAACCCACCTACGTGGGTTATTAATTAGTCCGCGAAGGCGGACTTTGCTTGTGTAGATGCGGTTTCTAACCGCCAGAGTTTTTTGCTTCAATGAGTAAAGAGGCAAAAGGGGAAAGGTTTAGAGGGTAAGGAATCCTTACGCAATAGAAACAGCAGATAGGCCAAAAGTAAAAGCAGAATGTTTGAGGTTATTAGTGACCTTAAAACTAAACCCAGCAAAAATGCAACTGATATCAGGGTTCATTGACACATATTTGAGATTGAATAAAATAGAAGAACAGACATTTGCAGCCGAAGTAAGTTCATTTATACCCAAGGAAAAAGAGGAAGTTATGCAAATAGTTACTAGTTGGATGGAACAAGGAATTGAACAAGGAATTGAAAGAGGAATTGAAAGAGGAATTGAAAGAGGAATTGAAAGAGGAATTGAAAGAGAAAAAAGTTTAATTCTCCGTCAAATTAATAGAAAATTTGGCAACATTAGTATGGAATTAGAAACCAAAATTAGAAGTTTAAATTTAGAAATAATTGAATCATTAGGAGAGGAAATATTTGATTTATATACTATAGACGATTTACAAAAATGGTTAGAAAAGGTATAAATATTATTTGTTCAAGAATTGAAATTTTGCAACATACCTGCTTTTTTTAGTTCTCAATCAACTCCCTGGGATTTTTTAAAAGCATCTGCTTCTATCACTATTTGTTATCCTAAACCAACAAATTGAGAAGATGTAACAGGGAATAGTTGTATTTTAGAAACAAAAGCCAAATATTCCCCAAGTGTTAACCACAAATGGAGAAAAAAGATTTGTCTAAATTGTTGTTATGCGTAAAAATCGAGGCTAATATACTTCACAAGGTCACAACTTGAGTTTTTTCAAAAGTCTGAAATTTAAGAGTTAGTAAGGATTTCATTTCTTCTTTGTAACTCAGATGAGTTTGAGAGATGGCAGTAGAGATAGCATTTTTAAAATCGGAAAAATC
>JANMEE010000216.1:0-22308 GCA_031376645.1 Dolichospermum sp. OTE_75_concoct_329_sub
AAATGCCTCAATCAAAGGAGTAGATTTTAGTAAAGCTAAAAATTTAGATCCTCAACAATTGGCATTTATTTGTACTCAAGGTGGACTTCATTCTCGTTGTCCATAACAGGTTACAGGTGACAGGTTACAGGTGACAGGTGATTGGGAAGTATTTATTCCTTTATCTTTTGCCTTTTGCCTACGACTTTTAGTAAAATTAAGAAGTATTACAATTTCGTTGAAAATATTATGGCTGCAAAAGTAGAAATTTATATTTGGACTACTTGCCCTTTTTGTATGCGTGCTAAAAGTCTACTGAAAAGCAAAAGTGTTGATTTTATCGAATACAACATTGATGGTGATGAAATGGCCAGAAATAAAATGGCACAAAGAACTAATGGAAAACGCTCTTTACCACAAATTTTCATTAATGATACTCATATAGGTGGTTGTGATGATATCCATACTTTAGAGCGTCAGGGCAAATTAGATCAAATGCTAGTTTCTTAAAATATTTGGTATTCAGATCCCCGGCTTCTTTGTTAAATTCTTTTTCAGATGACTAAATTAATTTTAGAAGTCGGGGATCTCTAATCAGGTAAGCAAGGAATTTTAAATTTTGATGAAACAGAGGTATAAAGGGTGAAACTAGCTTTTATTATTGATCCTATCCATAAGCTTGATCCAGGTCATGACACCAGTGTTGCTTTGATGGAAGCAGCGCAAATTCTGGGGCATGAAATTTGGATAACTCAGGCAAATTTGCTGAGTGTGATTGATGGTAAAGCTTGGGCTATCTTGCAGCAGATAGAGCTTGTTCCCGTGGAGTTAGTCGAGGGACGTTGGTTAGCAGCTAATCCTTGGTTTAAATTAAGCCCTAGTGCCTTTACTGCTTTAGAAACGATGGATGCCGTATTTATGCGGACAGATCCACCCATTAATGATGCTTATCTTTATGCTACTTACATTCTTGATTACGTTGACCAAAATAAAACTTTAGTCATCAATAATCCTGCGGGAATTCGTAGTGCTAATGAAAAAATGTATGCTCTCCAGTTTAGGCACTGTATTCCTGAAACTATTGTCAGTGCTGATAAGCAAGTTATTCGCCAATTTGTAGCAGCGAAAGAGGCAACAATTCTCAAACCACTGGGCAATAAAGCTGGGGAAGGAATTTTATTTTTACAATCAGGCGATCGCAATTTTAATTCCATTGTTGAACTTAGCACACTCCAAGGCCAAGTTCCCGTAATGGTACAGAACTATTTACCCCAAGCCAAGGAGGGAGATAAACGGATTATCTTACTCAATGGTGAACCTATAGGGGCGCTTAATCGCCTTTCTAGTGGTAGTGATTTTCGTAATAACATGGCAACTGGTGGCACAGTGGCTCAAACTATCATTACACCAAGAGAACAAGAAATTTGTCGCCATTTAGCTGCAAAACTCCGTCAAGATGGTTTGATTTTCGTTGGTATTGACGTAATTGGTGGCTACTTAACGGAAGTCAATGTCACAAGTCCCACAGGCATCCGTGAAATTGACCGTCTTGATGGTACTCATCTTGCTTATCAGGTTATTAAATGGGTAGAAACTAATATATAACCTGCCAAAAGAGCAGGAAGCAGGGGATAAATTAATTAATTAATTAATTTATTTCCTTCTTCCTTCTTCCTTCTCTTGACTCGGTGACTCGGTGACTCCTTATCCTATTAAAACCCTGAAACTAACAACTTCTATACAGCACTCAGCTTTAACTGAGACTCTGAATTTAATCTAAAATCTCATATCCACAATCAATTAATTTCTTGGTGGAGTCCGTCGTCTTTGCAGAAAATCAGGGATATCCAATGAGGGTTTTTCTTTCGGTTGTTCTACAGATGGAGCAGGATTATTAACAGGTTGTTGCAATGGCGTAGGTCTTCTAGTAGTGGTAGTAGGAGTAGGTGTAACGACTCTAGGCGTAGCTACAGTTTGTGCTGATGGAATTTGGATTTCCCCAGTAAATCCAGTAGCAATCACAGTAATTCTGACTTCTCCTTGCAGTCTGTCATCAATTACCGCTCCAAAAATAATATTGGCATTAGGATCAACCACTTCATAGATTGTTTCCGCCGCAGCATTAACTTCATGGAGGGTTAGATCACTACCACCCGTAATATTAAAGACAACTCCTCTAGCCCCTTCAATAGAACATTCCAACAAAGGTGAAGAAATGGCAGCGATCGCCGCTTCTCTGGCTCTAGACTTGCCCGAACTCACACCAATCCCCATCAAAGCTGATCCCGCATCTGCCATCACAGCCCGCACATCAGCAAAGTCAACGTTGACTAACCCAGGGATGGTAATAATATCGGAAATTCCTTGCACACCTTGACGCAATACATCATCAGCATAACGAAAAGCTTCTTGCACAGGAGTTTGTTCAGGAATGACTTCCAACAGCTTATTATTAGGAATAATAATTAAAGTATCCACCCGACTTTTTAAGCCTTCAATCCCTTGTTCTGCTTGCTGGGTGCGTCTGCGTCCCTCAAAAATAAATGGACGAGTAACAACACCAACAGTAAGAGCGCCCATTTCCTTGGCTATTTCTGCCACAATTGGGGCTGCACCTGTACCTGTACCACCACCCATACCAGCAGTAATAAATACCAGATCTGCACCTTCTAAAGCAGTGGCAATTTCATCACGAGATTCTTCCGCTGCCTTTTGGCCAATAGCAGGATTTCCCCCTGCACCCAATCCTCTAGTTAATTTTTGTCCAATTTGCAACCGACTAGGAGCGCCCGCTAAAGTCAGAGCTTGAGCATCAGTATTAATTGACCAAAACTCAACACCAGACACATCAGACTCAATCATGCGGTTGACAGCATTACCACCGCCACCACCCACACCAATCACTTTGATGTTGGCAACACGGCCCGGCACGATTTCACCAATACCGCTATGTTCGACAGAAATTCTCTTGCCATCTTTAGTTTGGGCGAAATTTAGCCCAGAATTATTAAAGGGATTGTTGGAGTTAACTGCCAAAGAAAACCCTTGTTGTCCTGGAGTTTGAGAGTTATGAGTCAGCTCTTGGTTCTTATCAAGTGTCATTGGATTTGTGAAAGGTAGATAAACGACTTTTTTCGGTGTGATTCACCTAACTGCCAATATAAATTTTGGCACTGAATTTTATTTTTTTTACTATTCCCCAGCCTACATGATGGCAGGTGAGATGTGGTAATTCGTCCGTAAGTAAGGTATAAAACCTCCGTTGCAGAGTTAGATATTCAGCCTATTGCTTTCTAACTCTTGTATTTATGGATTTTTGATTAGCTATACAGTTTATGATATCTGCCACTCATTTTATTGACTCTCCCCCTATTCTTAAAAAGTATAGTTCCAAAAAGCATAGACATTTATTTATCTCATATTCTTTATCCGCAGCAGATTAATTTAACAATAGCGTCAACCAAATTGATCCGCAGACCCGACTACAATAACCCTATCTATGGGTAAAAAGCAGTTAAGACTGGTTGATACAAGATATTTAACTGGCTATTAACTGTTTGATAGAGCCTAATCCTACTAATAACTTTTAATAACCTCCCCCCGTTTTTCAGAATATTGTTTAATTGGTAACTTGACAACCTTTAGCACGATTTTTCAACTAAGGGCTAAAAAATCCTATATCTATACGTATAATATATACCTAATTTACAAAAATATAAAATTAGTAACTTGAGTTGCTAAATTGGAAAATTTATCTATTCAGGTAGACAAAAGACAAAGAGAGCAGAAAGAAAAAATGTTTATCTTCAATGGATTGGTGTTTTGTTCATTAGCTCTGACTTCTTAATAACTAAGTCTGTGTTTTTTTGATTCATTTGTACTAATGGAATAGCCGGGTTTTTGATATCAATGTGATCTATATTACTAAGATTAACTTCATTCGGTAAACGGCGCATTTGCACAAGTGCTTGAATCTGCTCAGGTAATCTATTACTAGGGCTGCCTAAATGCACATTTCCTAATTCAGTTTTCAAAATTAAATTTGTAGGATCTTGAAAATTAATTTCCGTTACTTTGAGAGAACTTTGGCTAATAGCTTCATAAAGTTGCGTCCAGAATGGCTTGTATTGTGCAGTCAAGCCAATCACTATCAGTCGAGGTAATTTTGCTTTGGGGTTAATGGAGATATACTTTGACAAAGGCATCCTTATGCCACTAGCATCCAGTAAACCTAGTTCATCTGGCTTGTTAGCTGTACCGCTATTTTGTAAACAAGACTTAATCTCAGAAGACTTACCTATGAATGAAGGGTTAAGAACACAACTAATCACTGTTTGATCTTTGTTTATTTGAGCTATAGCCACTGGTACTCGCTCCTGGATTTCAATAATTAAACCAGGAGGTAATAAACGACGACTAACTGTAACTTGGGCAATATGCGGTTGTTTTCTTAAAGAATCAGCGATTAGGGAAGGTTCAACTCGCCATAAAGACTGGGGAGATGATAACCCTAACAATGAATAAATGTCCTTTTGCGTCAAAACCTGATTACCAGATTTGATCACTATTTGCCCTGAATCCTTTAATACCCACATTGGTTGGATTGCTACCCAGAATAAAACTGAGGCAAATCCAGTTACAGCCAGTGTGCGCCAAATAGCCTTAATAATCTTGATTTGTCGCTGCCGGCGTAATTTTTGGCGGCGTTGAGCTAAATTTGTCCGAGAAACTGATAATATCCCAGCCATATAAACCTCTTGTGCATATCAATCCAACTTATTTTATAAATTGAACTATTTTGACGAGTTATCAATTTTAAAAACATCATGAGTATAGTTGACAAGAGTCTCCTCATCACTAACTTCCTCTGACAAATTTACTAATAAAGCTTGTACTCGCATCCGGGCGATATAAGGCCAACCCCCCTCAGATTCAATATCTCTGAGCAGCGAGTATAGTCTTTGGCGATTATCAGGCAAATTTTCCTGAAATACTCCATCCCGAATTTCTTTGTGCAACTGTTCTAAATGACGTAACAAAGCCAATAGAGCAATCACATCACCTTTGCAGTCTTGAGCTACATCTTTAACTGCACCCGAAATTGCCTGTAGCTGACTGGACAGATCCTGATTTTGATCATGGTTCATGGAACGTTTTACTCCATAAAACTAATACGATACTGGAAAATTCCCCAAATTGATCAACAAAAGACTCCCCCTAACTCCTGAATAGACGTAGTTCCTGCGCCCCTACCTCGTAAATATATAACTTTCTAACTATTCTCAAGTAACAAGAATCCTTGATGGTAAGGTAGAGAAGGCTTTTCTATGATTTATGCTGGATGACAGCAAAGTTTAACCACTAAAGCGCTTTGATTTTGAGTTAAAAAAAATCGTATGATCTGGCTAATTTCCCTATCCAAACACTCTTGTTGTATGTACTAACAACACATACATCATCCAAAATGGATGCGGTTCGCTGCTTAGTCTATGGTTTGAATTCTAGACTCAGGAACGCAATGCGTTTGAGTAAGTTTACTAAAGCAGCTTGACAACTTAGATATTAATTTTTGAAATTGAGGTTAACCATGAGGTATCGCGCTTTAATTGTTGCTTTCTTCGCTCTCTGCTTAGGGCTAATCACCGCTTGCAGTGATGCACCTTCTACCAGCGTCCGTGATGTCCTCACTTACGAACAAATTCGCGGCACTGGCTTGGCTAATAAATGCCCTCAACTGGCAGAAACTAGTCGTGGTTCAATTGCGGTTGATTCTAACGTAACATACAGCATCAAAGAACTTTGTTTAGAACCAACCAATTTCTTTGTCAAAGAAGAACCTGCTAACAAACGTCAAGTAGCAGAATTTGTACCTGGTAAAGTTATGACTAGGTATACTTCTACTATTGACCAAGTACAAGGTCAATTAAACATTAATTCAGATAATAGCTTAACCTTTACGGAGGAAGATGGTCTTGACTTCCAAGCTATTACTGTTAAACTTCCTGGTGGTGAACTAGTACCTTTCTTGTTTACCATCAAAAACTTAGTTGCACAAACACAACCTAATTTAACTAGCATTAATACATCCACTGACTTTCAAGGAACTTTTAAAGTCCCTTCCTATCGTGGTGCTGCTTTTTTAGATCCCAAAGGTCGTGGTGTTGTAAGTGGCTATGATAACGCTGTGGCTTTACCAGCCCAAGCTGATGATGAAGACTTAACACGGACTAATGTTAAACGTGCAGAAGTCCTCAAAGGTAAAATTTCCTTACAAGTTGCCAAAGTGGATAATACTTCTGGTGAAATAGCTGGAACTTTTGAAAGTGAACAACCTTCAGATACAGATTTAGGCGCAGGTGAACCTAAAGAAGTGAAGATTCGTGGTTTGTTCTACGCACGTATTGAACCCCGTGCCTAAATGTTGATACAACATTATGGAAGCGTGAAATTCATAAATATTTTGGTGATTCAGTAACCTAATATACCTCCATAATGTTGAAAATTCGGAAGTCACAAAAATCTATTTGTGGAAATTTCCTTAACCAAGACGCACTTTTCTGCTAAGGTGTATCTTGGTTTTTTTGAAAAGACTAGGGCTTTTTGATGTTTGCGTAAATTTACTGACTTAAAATTTTATTTTTTTTTGCTTTAAAGTTTGAGATGAATTTATTTATTTAATTACGTAATGTTACTCGGTCAACAAGAGGAAAATGGGCAGAGGGAGGACCGAAAAATAATCGCAGCCCAAGGCTTGATAATCATCAATTATTTCTAATTTTCAAGACCTATAAGCAAATCTCATAGTTAATTAGTGAAATTAGGTACAATCCCGGTTTAATATTGGATCACTAATTGTATATTTTATATCTATGACGGATTTTCAACAAATTACGAAACATACTTAAACTAGTTGAGTAAAAAAAACTGAGACAATCTTACCATTACTGATTGTACCGTCTAGAGCAGTTACGGCAATTTTGTAGAGGTAAGACTTTTATTTGAAAGTTCTTCTGTCTCAAGCAACTTTTTCATGAAAGCAAGATGCGTGCATCGTCTCAACTCAACCAGTAACTATCATAGCTAAATTTAAAAACGATTATACACCAAACTCTACTTGCTTAAAACCAAATTATTATGTCTAGTACAACCACTAATGAACTGAAACATGAAATTTCACAGTTGTTGCGAGAGTATCAGCAATCTCGCTTGGAAAGACTTCGCAATCAACTGGTAGAACTTAATTTTGGACTAGTCAGAAAGGAAGCTCATTATTGGATTAATCAGTGCAATGAGAGCTATGAGGATCTTCTTCAGGTAGGTTGTATAGGCTTAATTAGAGCAATTGAGAAATTTGAGCTTTCTAAGGGAAATGCTTTTAGTTCCTATGCGATGCCCTATATTCGTGGTGAAATTCAACACTATCTGCGAGATAAAGGCGTAACTATAAAAATACCCAGACGTTGGTTAGCACTCCAACAACAGGCTGTTGGGCTTTCCCGTTCTCTCCAGGAACAATATAATCGCCCACCTACAGATAGGGAATTAGCTGTTGCATTGAAAATTTCTCTGAGTGAATGGCAAGAAGTTAAATTAGCATGGATTAACCGCGCTCCATTAAGCTTAGATGTACCTATGCAAGATGGGGAAGAAGGTTCTACTTGTTTAGGTGAATTAGTTCCAGATAGCAACTATCGCAGTTTCCAACTGGCACAAGAAGACCAAATTCGTTTGCAACAAGCCCTGATTCAGTTAGAAAAACGGACTCGTGACGTTGTTGAGTGTGTATTTTTGTACGATTTAACGCAAAAACAAGTAGCAGCACATTTAGGCATTAGTGTTGTGACGGTTTCTCGTCAAGTCAAGAAAGGCTTGGATTTGTTGAAAAAAATCATGGGTGTGGCGGAAGATTAGCTGTTTATATAGGACTCCAATTTGATATTTTTAGTGCAGCGTGATCTGACAAAATACTGGATAATATCACAAGCAACTTCCGCAATATCAAAATTTAGGTTATAAAGAAAACAGGTTAAGCCTGTAATCTAAAACAAGGCGTATAGCTCAGCCACATTGTATTCCTATAAACAAACTTTTCTATAGTTTTTGAGAGTAGTTAATGAGTAAAAATTTGCATATTACAGCCGCAGTTATTTCAACAACCTTGGCACTCACTGGATGCACGATAGGTGAAACGCCAACCGCTACTAATACTGCTAGTCCTGTAGGGTCTCCTGTAGGGGTGAGCAATACGCCCCTACCTCTTCAATCAACTGCTCCGCAGACAGCACAGCCACATTCTTTGACTCAACTTTTTAATAATCCTATTGTATCTAGCAAACTACCAGTAAATTCTGGGTCAGTTGCTAGTTTGATTCAACCTACAAATGGCACAGAGCGCTTGAATGCTGTCCAGAAAGGACGAACAGATCCCTTTGGGCAAATTGTGGAGCCGATAGGTGTGACAAATACTAAGCCACCAGGTGATAAAATTGCAGTTCCTAAATTACCTCCTTTACCGACAGCAACTCTGCCGAAACCAATAAAGACAATAGCAACTCTGCCGAAACCAATAAAGACAACAGTAACTAAACCAGCAATTTCATTACCCAAAAAACCAACGCAGATAGCACAAAACCCCCTAATAAAACCAGTTCTACCTACGGTTTTACCTGGATCTATCCCCTCGCCTAAACTCAAGACAGTGTTACCACTAGCACCACAGCCAGAAACTGCTAAAGCAGTTATTGTTACTGGTGTAGTCTTGATTGGTAAAGTACCTCAAGCCATTGTTAAAGTACCGGATGAGCCAACTAGTAGATATGTACAACCGGGACAGAGACTGGTGAATGGGGTGTTGGTAAAACGGATTGAAATGAGCAAAGGTGCTAATCCTACTGTGATTTTGGAACAGTACGGTATTGAAGTGGCTAAACAAGTAGGTGAACAACCGATTCAACCACCTAAGCCAGCTACTACTGCCTCTTTGGGTAATGCTATTTCGGTGGTTAAGCCTATTGAAAATCTTGTGGGGGCGGCTTCATAGATATAGATATGGATATACAGGAGAAAATAGAATTTCCTGGTGTACCTTTGGCTGTATATCGGGAAATAGCGGCGCATTTACGTCAGGTTGTAGGGGTGGAAGTGGGGTTAATACCACAAACATCTTTGAAGTTTGATTACAACCAAAGTCAAATTTCTGGCTTATGGATTTCATGGACACCAACCGCTGATGCAGGAAGTCAGGAAAGGTTCAAGCAGATAGTGGCTTATTATCAAAATCGTTTTAAACTTGAAGGAACATAAAATTTAATAGAAGATAGCTGGGTTAAACTGACAAGCAAGTTAATGCAAAATATTAATTGGCTGTTCTTCAGTTTAGGCGTTATTTATAATGGAAAACTGGCAATTTCTGATACAGAAACAGGGGGATCACACTTGGCGCACTTTGGATGCGCCAAATTTAAAGATATGGACGGGCAATTACAGAGTTTTGGCTCGTTCTTATCTGAATAATACGGCTGTAGATGTGCGGGTAACTCATCTATCAGTTAATGAAGTTCCACCTAAACGGAGAATTCTTAAGCGATCGCGCCGGACTAATAGCGAAGGACTGATGGCAGTAATTCCCTTTACCCACTTTAAACCAGGGATTTGGGAGTTAAGATGCTCTGGCGATGTTATGTCAGATATGCTGGGTAAATCCTGGCAACGGACGCTCATCATTCAAGTATCACCCCCAGAACCCAGCCCAACGCTACCAACTCAACTGGTTGACAAATCTGACATTGCTTCAGATGCGGATACTGAAGTAAGTATAGTGATGAATCATGGGACTCCAGTCTGGTTTAAGGGGGAAACAACAGAGCAGATTTTACAAAACTTATTAGATTTAGCTCTACCCAAAGATGAACCCCTACTAGATGAGGAAACCATTGAAAATGCTCCCACTCTCCCACCGTCTCTAGCACTAAATTTGAGTCTAGATCAAGATACTTATATTGCTCGTTGGGGGGATAATTTTATCATTCATGGCGATGTAGAAGTGAATGAAATAGAAAATCTGGAAGATGAACGATTTTCTATAGATGTACTTTGTCAACTTCGGCTAGAAATTGCTCTGCGATCGCCTTTAGAATCACGAATCTTTAACCAGATTCAGCAACCATTAACAGATCAAGTCTTACCTTTCAGCTTTAGTACCCTGATTGATATTCCCCGTAACTGTGAATCTAAGTTACTTTTAGCAGATATTAATTTATATGGTGCATTAACTGATGTTGGTGAAGTCATACTTTTAGCTAACCATACCTTCACAATCACAGCCGATGTCACTGAACTATTATCACTGCAAACCTCCCAATCCCATGAATCTTTACTAATCAGCAACCCATCAGTTAAGCCAAAGCCCTCTGTTAAGATTCGGTTAGAACTTTTCAATGTGGCTAAGACTCCTAAGTTAGCGCAGTTTCATATTTTAAAGCCATCCCCAAACCATCCTTTACCACCCCAAATTAAACCCGTAGTATCCTGGAAGGTTTTTTCACCACAATTGCCAAATTTACCTCACAATCATACACCTGAGATTACTACTGCTTCGGAAAAAGATTCCCTCTCAAAAACCCTGGCTATCCACCCAATTGATTTAAAAAAGTTGGTAATTAAACCAGTCAACACTACTTTTCCGTACTTAAAACGGTTAAAAGTTAAGCCAGCTAAATTATATGTTGAAGAATTAGCAACTTTGAATACATCCCCACAGTTACCAACCGTAGGAAATTTATCAGCAAAAATATCAGCATTTCCCCTAGATGATCTTTCACTGACTGATGAGTCTATTACAGATGACACATCCTATGCAGAATTAATAGCGGAGATTGTGGCTGGGGTAATCAAGAGTGAAGCATTGAATGTGGTTGATACTGGGGAAAATTTCTTAATTTCTCATGGTGAAGAATTGGATGTGGTTGATACTGGGGAAACTTCCCCTCTCTTGCAACAATGGATAGACAGCCAAGGATACTTATTAACTGAATCTATTGCGGAAGGATCATTAGACAATGATCCTGGGGAAGAAACTCAACCTATAGATGTAGAAGTTTTGTTAAGTGGGGAAATACAAACCCAGGAAGATCCTATTGCTGACGATATTCTTTTAAAACTTAATGAATCGGAAATAGTCACTCTCACTAGTCTAATACCCACCCAACCGATATGGTTGTCTCAGGAAATAGTTATAGATGATCTAGTTATTAAACTAGACGCGGATAGCTTGAGTGATGAAGCTATAAAAGATAATAATTATTCCCTCCTACCAGAGGATGAAACTACGCCAGATTTCTCTTCTGTGATGATGGAGTCTTTACCAACTCCCCAATTGTATTTACCAGAAGGTGAACTTGTTGCTGGTACGTCCGTAATCGTGCGTGTAAAATTATCTGAAGTCTCATCTTCTGTAGCAGTCAAGTTATGGGTTGAAGATTACCAAACCCGAAGTCTACTAGATGGACCATTTATGCTGCCAGATTTATGTTCTAATGCCTGGGGAGGAAGAGAAACGGCAATTCACTTAAAAATTCCTTTTGGCTGCTTAGAAATCCGTTTATCAGCGATCGCTCTTGATCAGGCTACCCAGCATGAAAGTAACAAAGTTACCATAATTAAGACAGTGATTCCACCTGATTTACCAAAAATAGAATTGGATGAAATGCTGGGAATGTAAAAATCTGTGTTAAAAATCTTCATAATTTAGCAAATTGGGTAGAATTTTCTAGTAAGACTTTACAGGACTTAAACCTATGTCAAGTTCATTTTTGCCTACTATTTTGGCCTATTCTTCTTTTTTGCCCTCTGTTTTGGTTCCCCTAACCGGCTTGGTTTTACCAGCGGTTATTTTCGCGTTTTTATTTTCATACATTGAACGTGAAGATATTGCTTAACTAGGATATGGGTAGTTGGTGACTTAATTTTTTCACCAATTACCTATTTAGAGACTTCCAATTAAAAAAATATCCCAAAATTTCTGGTGGTGCGGGGCGATTTGTCCCCTAATAATACAAGGACGGGCAAGATGCCCATCCCACAAGATGGGATTATCTTTTTTGTGTAGTTCTCTTAGAAGCAAACAAAACCGCCTAACTTTTTGAGATAGGCGGTTTTTATATCTAAATTGATGATCAAGCAAAAATTCAGTTTTTTGTATTCTTAATGACTACGGTTTTCCTGTAGTATTACATTGAAGAACCAATTCCTGCGTAAGATCCATAAAAGAAAATACCTACAACAGTAATTACACCCAGACCTGCGATTGTAGCGACAACCCACAGGGGAATTCTTCCACTTCCAGACACAGTTTTTTCCTCACTTACAAAAATTGTCAGTTGTCAGTTGTCAGTTGTCAGTTGTCAGTTGTCAGTTGGAAGAAGTTATTCTTCTGTTACCTGTTACCTGTTACCTGTCACCTATTCCCTGTCCCCTATCTACCTAGTTAGTTAAAGAAGTAACTGGAAAATAGGATGCCGAGAACGAAGACTAATAATAGTCCTAGGTAGAGAGAGGTACGGTTTAATTCAACCGGCTGTTGATTAGGATTAGGCGTTCTTTCCATGATTAACTCCTAGCGTTGAATAAATTGCATTGAGGCGATCGCGCCCAAAAAGAATACAGTGGGGACAGCTAATGTATGAATTGCGATCCATCTGACTGTAAAAATGGGATAAGTAACGGGTTGATTAATGTTATTACCGCTAGTCATGATGTCAAATTACTTTCCAATAAAGGTTTCTACTTGTTGTTTTGCTTCAAAACGATTGCTCACAATTGGCACTTCTTGACGGATTTGAGTAAAATACTCATTAGGACGAGGTGTACCAAATACATCATAAGCCAAACCAGTGCTGACAAATAACCAACCTGCTACAAATAATGCAGGGATGGTGATGCTGTGAATTACCCAGTAACGAATACTGGTAACAATGTCAGAAAACGGACGTTCTCCAGTGGTACCTGCCATTTATTTCACTCCCTTCTCAAAAACTATTATTGATTTTATTATCCTACAGAGTTACAACTTACAACTTCACTTCTGGTGAATACATCCATTGTCGGATGTAATTACGCCGCTGGTGCTGCTGCTGCCTCTGTTTTGGGGTTATACTTGAGCAAAACGCCGCGATCGCCAATGATAAAGCCTTGATCAGGGCTAAAAAACACAATTTTGTAAAAATTAGCCGCAACTTTTTCTACATCACGGTCTTTTTCCCAAGTTTCACCACCGTCACTACTGCGAAGTAAATTACCGCTACCACCACCGATCCAAATTTCATCAGGTGTACGATAAGCTAAATCGAGTAAACCCCAACTTGTGGACAACTCTGGATATTTTACCTTTAACCACTCTTCAGGTTTAGTAGGATCACTAAACTGCACTTGGCCACCGCGTGCTAATAACCATAATTGTCCATCGTTAGTAAAACCCATATTTTCCAAACGTCGGGAACTATTGCGGTTATGGGGTTGCCAAGCATTTTGTCCAGGTTCCCAAGTCGAGTAAAAACTACCTTTGGCAGAAACAGCGATATACTTACCATCAGGCGATCGCTCCATATTTCGGACTACACCAACGGCTGCTTCCAAACTAGCTTTCCAGTTTTGACCACCATCTGTAGTTTTGTAAATAGCTCCTACATCAGTAGCCATTTCCGCTGTATTTTCACCTGTGGCTGTAATTGCAATTGGGCTACCAGGTAACTTTTCGCTCAAAGCAATCCGTGACCAAGACTTCCCTTCATCAGTAGTATGGAGCAGTAGAGAAGGCTCTCCCGCAATCCAACCTTCCTGACCAGAAAAGCTGACAGAGTTAAACCGATATCTAGGATCATCTAATTCTAACTTTAGTGGTTGCCAAGTCCCACCACCATCATTAGTTTCTAAGAGAGTGGCATTACCACCCACCAAATAACCATGTTGAGAGTTATTAGCAAAGCCAATATCTAACAATTTCGCGTTTGTTGGCACATTAATTACCTGCCAAGGACTGTAGCTAATAGAAGGAACACTACTACACCCAATACAGGCGATAACTACTATTAATGCGGCAATAAATCCTTGCCACTTCTTTACAATTGAGTGCATCAGTATTACTGAGGTTTTCCAGTTCAGGTTTAATTAGATTATTGTCGAATTGAGGTAAATAAAGATAGCGGTTTTTACTGTAGTCCGTAAAGACTAATAAAAAACAAGAATCCCAGAGCCAAAGCCCCAAAAATCAAAATGTTCTTTTGGTTTGGTGTCATTGTATTAACACCTAAACCGTAACCTAGGTTTTCCTTAAAACCAGATGCAGTCCCCGCTGGGCCAATATTGGCAAAAACAGTTTTCTTAGCTACACAAACAGGACAACGCCAATTTGTAGGTAGCTGTTCAAAAAGTGTTCCTGCGGGAATATCATTCCTGTCGTCTCCCTTCTGGGGTTCATAAACGTAACCGCAAGAGCGACACTCATAGCGGTCTAACTCTGGAGTTTCCACAGCTTCTTCAGCTTTTTTACTCATAAGAATACCCGGTAAGTGGGAAACTCAGTCCCTTTAGGGCTGAGAGGGAAGCGACACGAGCGGTTTTAACCGCTGTGGATATTAAAATTGAAACCAGATTTTTGATTGGAACCTGGAAACCAACTCCCATTTCTGGGGTAATGTTAGCAACGACTGCGTTATAAGAGCTTTTTAGACTTGCAACACTGTTTCAGTGACCTTAAAACTGTTTAATTGCAAATGACAGGGCAGGGAACTAGCTTCGCATTCCGGGGTGTCGTGACTCAAATAACGGCTACCCTTCGACATCTCTCAGGGTGGTCTGGTCAGTACAGCTTGTTTGATTACTCTTGCAAGCTCAGTCCCTTTAGGGCTGGGTTACTGACAGCTCTTAGTCTCGCTCCAGGGGAATTATTAAAGATACGTTACAAATTATGACATAATTGCTGGACTTTTCTATCAATGATCAAAAGGATTCAAATACACTGATCTGTTGTGTCGCCCAGATTTCAGAAAGCCTTAAAAGATATAATGTAGAAGAAGATTATCCATATATTTCAGTCAACAGTTGTCAGTAACCACCTGTCAAGCTATAAAAGTTGATAACTGATAGCTTATTTCCTTACACCATTAGCGGTAGAAAACCATTGTGTTTGTTCTTAGCGGTTACGAGTACCTTCTAGGCTTTTTTATCCTGTGTAGCCTAGTTCCAGCCCTAGCACTGTCAGCCTCAAAAATTCTTAGACCCAGTGGGAACAGTCTAGAAAGACGCACTACCTACGAATGCGGACTAGAACCCATTGGCGGAGCTTGGATTCAGTTCAACATTCGTTACTATATGTTTGCTCTGGTCTTCGTTGTTTTTGACGTGGAAACAGTATTTTTGTATCCTTGGGCAGTTGCTTTTAACCGTTTGGGTTTATTGGCATTCATCGAAGCCCTGGTCTTTATTTCAATTCTCATCATCGCCTTAGTTTACGCATGGCGTAAAGGAGCTTTAGAATGGTCTTAAATTCTAATATTATTACCCAGGACACAGAACAAATCATCAACCCCATGCAACGGCCGACAGTTACCCATGAACTGTCAGAAAACGTTATTTTAACCACCGTTGATGACCTTTACAACTGGGCGCGGCTTTCGAGTTTGTGGCCATTACTCTTTGGTACAGCTTGCTGCTTCATTGAATTTGCCGCGTTAATCGGCTCTCGGTTTGACTTTGACCGCTTTGGGTTAATTCCTCGTTGTAGCCCCCGCCAAGCGGATTTAATCATCACTGCGGGAACAATTACCATGAAAATGGCTCCCCAATTGGTGCGTCTTTATGAACAAATGCCTGAACCCAAGTATGTGATTGCTATGGGTGCTTGTACAATTACTGGTGGAATGTTTAGCGTTGACTCACCTACAGCAGTGCGCGGAGTTGATAAGCTCATTCCTGTAGATGTATATTTACCTGGTTGTCCTCCTCGTCCAGAAGCAATTATTGACGCAATTATTAAACTGCGGAAAAAAATCTCCAACGAGTCCATGCAGGAACGGGATAACATCAAGCAAGTTCACCGCTACTACAGTACAACTCATAATCTCAAGCCAGTTCCCGAAATCTTGACTGGTAAGTATATGCAGTCAGATACTCGCTTTAATCCTCCCAAAGAATTAACAGAAGCAATTGGTATGGCTGTACCCCCAGGATTGTTAACAGCGAAGACACAGAAGGAGGAACAAGCGCGTGGCTGAAGCAGAATCTAAACTAGTTCCCGCAGAGGAAGTATCTCTAGTCCAAGCTGGCAAAATTTCCCAATGGTTAGCGGACAATGGCTTTTTCCATGAGTTTTTAGAACTTGATGCTAACGGTGTAGAAATAATTAAAGTTCCAGCAGATTTTCTCCTTCCCATTTCTACAGCTTTGTATGCTTATGGGTTTAATTATCTCCAATTTCAGGGAGCTATGGACTTAGGCGCAGGAGAAGAATTGGTAAGCGTTTATCATTTACTTAAAGTGAGCGATAATGCTGACCGTCCCGAAGAAATCAGGGTAAAAGTGTTTTTACCGAGAGAGAATCCCTCTGTGCCTTCAGTTTACTGGATTTGGAAAACAGCAGACTGGCAAGAACGGGAAAGCTATGATATGTATGGCATCATCTATGAAGGTCATCCTAACTTAAAGCGGATTTTGATGCCAGAAGATTGGGTAGGTTGGCCTTTGCGGAAGGATTACATCTCACCTGATTTCTACGAGTTACAAAATGCTTATTAAGGATTGCTGAAATTGAATTTTCAGTAGTGACAATTAACCCCTTTCCAGTTGTGGAGAGGGGTTTAATTTATAAGCCTTTATTTGTCTAATAGTGAATTATAAATAATTAGGCTAAGTAAGTGGGCGTTAAAAAATATAATATAAACCTCACCCCCCAACCCCCTTCCCGACCAGGGAAGGGGGAGTCAAAGCCTCTCCCCTCGCAGGGGAGAGGTTTGGAGAGAGGTTTTATATTTAATTGTGCCAAGGTACTTATCATCAATTACTGTAATTATAAGTTAAGAATTTTAGTTATAATAAAAAACATAAACCCTGGTTAATTAAGAGGTAGAATATCATGTTAAAAATACAACCTCCAACCATAATTGATTTTTATCCTTCTATAGTTGCTAAAGATAAGGATGATAAATCTATTTTGATCATAGATGTGAGATTTTCCGCTATGTATTCTTCCCCGGAGATGAAAATTTTGAACATGGAACAATACCAGCATATTCCTTTTTTAATGTTCGTTAATTCTCATGTCATGAGAATCTTTAAGAGTCCGACTTTTACAGAAGTAGCAAGATTGGACACGAAAAAGATTTTAGGACATTATAATCCAAAAAGTATCGAAGGCATCATCTATCAATCTACTTTAATAACTTTAACTCAATCATGGTTAAGAGATTTAGCTTATCATTGGAAAAGTCAAACCCCTCCTTACATTGAGGAAATTAAGGAAATTGGCTTATTTACTCTTTTGTGTGATGGCAGTACAGAGGAGTTAGAATTATTATGATTATTTATTTAGAAACTAATTCAATTATGGCAATTGCCAAAGGAAGAAACAAAGAATTAGAAGATTTTGTCTATCATTATTCAGATAATTTTAAATTTGTCATTCCTAGTATTTGTTTAATGGAAACCCTGGTAGCAATAGAAAGAGAAGAAAAACGTAGTCAATCTTTTTCTCAAACTATGCAAATAGAAATGAGTGAAGCTAAACGAAATAAAGAATTAAATAGCTCTCAATCTTTTGTCAATTACTTAGAAAGTTCTTTAATTGATTATGATGACATATTAACTGATTTTAGAAAACGGTTTTTGCATATTCTCGAATATTTAAAAAATCATGGCGAATTGATTGAACCAAGTATTAAAATGTTAGAAACTACTTTCAATAATCCTTTACTACCTGGAAAAAATCAAAGAAGAGATGATTTTATTTTACAGGTTATTTTAGCTCATGCTGAAAATAATTCATCAATGACCAAAGCTTTTTTTAGTGAGAATACTAAGGAATTTGGGAATATTAATATTCAGCAGGTATTAGCTAATTTGGGAATTAATTATTTTAGTAAAATCTCTAATTTAAAAGGATGGTTAAATGAACAATAAAAAACGCCAATAAGAGAAAGATAATAAAATGTAATAGAAATATCTTCTGCATCAAAATTAGTTAAACAAAAAGCAGCTAAAAACTATGAAAGCCTTAGAAGTTACTGGAAAAATACAAGAAGGACAATTAACCCTAGATTATCCTTTAGAAATTGATAATTTTAATGCTGTCAAGGTAATTATTCTTTTACCAGAAGCGGATGATACTGATGATACTCCCATTGAGGAAATAAAAGAGAGTTTAAAAATATCATTGCAAGAAGCAAAAGCAGGAAAAAGAATACCTTTACAACAAATGTGGGAAGGAATTGATGCAGAATGATTCTTTCTTAATTAAGATTGATTTAACTCCTGAATATCAGAGAAATTTAAAAAAATTAGCTAAAAAATACTGTTTTAGGAAAAGATCAAGGAATCTCTTCTCAATAATTGAGATCACCATATAAGATTAACTTTGTATGAATCAAACATAGAATCTCGACTAATAATAGGGATATTTTTGACCATAGCTTGTGCTATTAATAATCTATCAAAGGGGTCATTATGATGAAAAGGCAAGCTAGAAACTGCTTGTAAATGACTTAGTTGAATATATAGGATTTTAAAATCAGCAAATTGGATTTTTTGTTGAATATAATCATCTATAGGTACAGACAAATTCAGCCTACCTTTACTTTGCTTAATTGCCATTTCCCAAACACTAGCAATACTTATATATTTGAGATTATTGGTATCTTCAATTAATTCTCTAGCAGTTATACTAATATTTTCATTGCCTGAGAAAAACCATAAAAGTGTATGAGTATCTAATAAAACTTGCATGGTTAATCTTCAAATTCTTCTAATGGGGCATCAAAATTATCAGCAATAGCAATAATATCTTTATCTGTACCAAATAAAGGAGGACGTTGAGATTTAGATTTGAGAGCAGTTAGTTTTAACAATGGTTGCTGATTTTCGGTAATAATAATTTCTTCCCCGTTTAATGCTAGATGGAATAATTCTGATATTTGGTTAATTGCTTGTGTGATTTCTATGGAAGACATAGTGAGTAATTTTCATGCAATTTTGTAGTTTTGATATAATTATAGCATTTTTTATTAAGAAATAACGTAGGGGTTTAGCATTGCTCATTTGTGTTAATTTAAGCTTAAATCATTAATAAATGATGAATAAAAACGCCAATAAGAGAAAGATAACAAATGTTGGGTTTCGTTTCCTCCACCCAACCTACTTAAAATTTATTTGTTAAAGTTATCAAATATCTAAATCCATCTTTATTTGCACTCCCACTTCTTTTTGTTTCTCAGCACTTTTTACAACTTCATAACTTAGACGAATATTTAACTTTTGTTTATTTTCAATAATATCTTCAATTGTCACAATCTGAATTTTATCACAACTATGACTCATATATTTACTCTGATAAAAACCAGCAGATTTTGCTGTTTTAATCATATCTTTAGTAGGATTTTCTAAAGTTATAAAAATAGCTATACTGGCATTTTCTAGCGTCATTGTTCCTAGTAAATCTCGGATATCTCCTGATTTAACTTTACCTGACTTCACTTGAAAAATTATCTTTTCTGGATCATTTTTATCACCTTGAAAATAAACAATTCCATCTATACCTTTATCTGCACCTTTTTTAGCGTTAATTACGGCTCTGTTATTAGTATAAGTTAAGATTGCCCATTTTTCAGATTCTTTACGAGTGCGATCATCTGCTTTATTTGCTAATGCTTTTGCACTTTCTATATCTTTAGGAATACCATGAAGTTTGATAATATCTAAAACTCCTTTACCAAAGCTATCTTCTAATCTCTTTAAAATTAAACTTATGCTTTGATAAGTAATATCAATTCCTATCCATTGTCTATCTAATTTTTGAGAAACTGCAATAGTTGTACCACATCCACAATAAGCATCTAATATTACATCATTTTCATTAGAACTTGCTTTAATTATTCTTTCTAATAATGATTCTGGTTTCTGTGTTGGATAACCTAAACGTTCTGGATCATTAGCATTTAATATATTAATTAACCACCAGTCTTCAGGTATTTTTCCAAGAGGATGAGGTTTATAGACTTTATTAGTACCTTTATGTTTTCCCCACATTGCATCATCAGTTCGTCCAATTCCTTCCGCTTGATAGGGTATCCTAATTTTATCTGCGTTGAAAATGTAATCTTTTGTTTTTGAATATCTAAAAATTACATCATGTCGTCTACCAAAATCCTTTTTAGGAGAACCTCCACCACGATAACACCAAATAAGTTCATTTAAAAAATCTCCACCCTGAGAACAAAAAACAGCATCTAATATTAACTTCAAATAGTGACTAGAAGTTGGATCACAATGTAAATAAAAACTACCCGTAGGTTTTAAAACTCGATGAATTTCTGTTATTCTTAAAGTCATACTCACTAAATAAGCAAGTAAACTTCCTTTTCCTAAAACATTACTTAAGCCTGTGATTAAAGCAATACATTGCTGAGTGAATAAACCATGATAATTAGTAATAATTTCATCTATTCCATGAATAGCGTGATCATCCCATTCCCACGTATCAATAAATGCTTGAGCTTGCGCTTTATCTTCTGAGCCAATATTATTATAAATTTGATTATAATTTCGTTTGGAATTAAAAGGAGGATCAATATAACATAAGTCAACAGACTCATCTTTTATATAACGTCTTAAAACTTCTAAATTATCACCATAATAAAGTTGATTAACCATTATTTTTGTCAAATTATTTTGCTTAAATAAACCCTGATTAATCATTTTTATACCAAATTACTTTTTTGTCATGTCAGAAAATATGGGATATTCCCTGATGTTTTATTAAAAAGTATGAAGAAAATACCTGATCATACCTGATAATCTGTTTCCAGATTGAGTTATAATGGCTAAAACTATTAACTCATCTAACTTTTATGACTGTTACAGAAATTTTACAATTTGTAGATAATTTAGTATTTACCAAAACTGATAAACATTTGGATGATCTCCAACAAAAGATAATTGAGGAACTATTTAAGGGCAAAACTTATAAGCAAATTGCAAATATTTATGATTATGATGAGGGTTATATTGGTGATGAAAGTAGGAGATTATTTAAGATTTTATCTGAAGGTTTAGGTCAAAATGTTAATAAATCGAATTTTTGTTGGACTATAGAAAGAGTTACAAATTCTAAAATTATTAATTTTGAAAAAAATCATATTAATTGGTGTTCTCATAATCAAACATCAAATCATCATCAACAAAATCATAATACAGAACAAGCTAAATCTTCTTACCATGATTTAACTTTATCCCCTAAAATTACTCGTTTTTATGGAAGAAAAAAAGAATTAGAATGTTTATCTAATTGGATATTAAATCAAAACACTCCGTTAATCTCAGTTTTAGGATTATCTGGAATTGGTAAAACTACCCTTGTAAAAAGATTTGTTGATCTAAATTCACAACAATTTGAAGTAATTATTTGGAGAAGTTTAAAATTTCCTAAATCCCTAGATTTACTTATTGATGATTTATTGAATGTTTGCAAACAAGAAGCTAAAGAAACTATAGATGATAAATTAAACCAATTATTTAATATATTGAGAAATAAAAAATGTTTGATTATTGTAGATGATCTAGAAAATATCTTTGTTAATCGTCAATTTGCTGGACAATATAAACCTGAACACCAAGATTATAAAACCTTCCTGCAAATGATTACAGAAATTGAACATCAAAGTTGTTTAATTCTTATTAGTCAAGAAAAATGCCAAGAAATGATATCTTTAGATAGTGAACTTTACCCAATTCATTCCTTAGAACTATCAGGTTTAGATAATGCAGCTACAGAAATATTAAAAAATCAAGGATTAAAAAATGAGGAAACCTGGTTAGAATTAATTAACTTATATGAAAGTCATCCTAAATATTTACAGTATATCAGCATCTTAATTAAAGAAGTATTTCAGAGTGAAGTTTCAGAATTTATCCAAGAAAATAATTTGATATTATACTTCACAAGGTCACAACTTGAGTTTTTTCAAAAGTCTGAAATTTAAGAGTTAGTAAGGATTTCATTTCTTCTTTGTAACTCAGATGAGTTTGAGAGATGGCAGTAGAGATAGCATTTTTAAAATCGGAAAAATC
>JANMEE010000218.1:0-23647 GCA_031376645.1 Dolichospermum sp. OTE_75_concoct_329_sub
GATTTTTCCGATTTTAAAAATGCTATCTCTACTGCCATCTCTCAAACTCATCTGAGTTACAAAGAAGAAATGAAATCCTTACTAACTCTTAAATTTCAGACTTTTGAAAAAACTCAAGTTGTGACCTTGTGAAGTATAATAAACAAATTGAACAAATTTTTCTCCAAAATATTTTCCAAATAGTTGAATTATTTATGAAATATGATTTTTTAGAAATGACTAGAGATAGTTTGATTATTCATTAGTGAAATTCTAAACATTATTATAGTCTCAACTTTGAGTTATACTAAACACGGTTGGGAAATGGACTTTTACGAAATTACGAAAAACCTAGATTCGTAGGGGTTTAGCACTGCTAAACCCCTCCCCTACCCACAGAATCAAATGATTAAGCCATCTTGAGTTATTAAGCTAAAGGTTATCCTGGTATTAGCTTCCAAAATAGTCCTACAATGGCTGCTTTTAATGGCAGATTATATATTGCTTTTAAAGCTAATGACTCCAGTAACACACTCTATGTAACATCCTCAAGTGATGGGGTAAATTGGACTACTCTAGCTAAAGGTTACTCTGGTATCACCTTCCAAGGTAGCCCTACAATGACTGTTTTCAATAACAAACTCTACATTGCGTTTAAAGCTAATGATTCTAGTAATATACTTTATGTAACATCATCAAGTGATGGGGTGAATTGGACTACTCCAGCTAAAGGTTATCCTGGTATTGTACTTGGATTTTTGAAAACCTATGGAATCAATAATTAATTAGCAAGTAGGTTGGGTTGAGGAAACGAAACCCAACATTCAGAATCTATAGTTAAAGGAGTATCTTTTAAACATCCTGATGTTTCTTAAAAAAATTAGCAGGACAACCTTTTCCTTTTGGTTTATTGTCCTGTTGAAAATCATCACTAGGTTTTAAAATAATAGTAATAGTTAAATCAGCATTAACCATATTTACAGGAATATCTAAATGTAATATTCATCTTCACCAACATGAGAACTTAAAGTTATTGTTTCCATAGCATTTAATTACATGGAATGATTTTTACTAAGATATATCTAATTGTACATCAGATATTTAAAATTGCCAAATTGAACATACTAGTTATAGATGATATCGAAAGAAACTGTTCTCAACTTTACAACCTGACTCATTCAAGCTATCAGTTAAGTAGAAAAAGCAAAAACATCAATCTCAATTTTTCTCTGAGATTTTTGATTACTATTCAACATTAAACGAATATTTTCAGCAGTTTCACTACTAAAGGTTATTTCTCCACAACGAGAACAAACTTTAGCTGGAATACCCTCCACTAAAATTAGTTTACCTTCGATTTCAAAAGTTTCATTAACTAATTCTTCAGTAAATTTATCTGAACCGCAATTATGACAACTTAACACTATAACCTCCTTTGGGAATAATCAATCCATTCTGTTTGATTAGGCTCATATAAAGTAATAATAGTTAAAATATCAGATTCTCGTCTTGATACCTGTAAATGTAAAGGACGATTATTAATTGTCAATCCCAAAATTAAACAGCTAGGAGAGTATTTATCATCTGGATAATCTTCAATAATAATTGCATTATCTCCTGTTTCCATTATTTCCGAGCGACTGATATTTCTTTCAACTAAACGTTTTAGTCCATGACGAGTAAATTCAAAATTTCCTGACTGAAGTTGTTCACGAATTTCATCTCTAGATTTCATTAGTTATGGCGTGATCTCCTACAAGATTATCAAATGATTTTGATTAATAATATTTGTTGTTTCTCAATTATACCCCAGTCCTTTATTCCCTGTCCCTAAAAATTATTGACAAACTTCCCTAAGTGTGTTTGTGAAGTTGGGATAAGAAATAGCTGCGGCTTCAGCGCGGTGAATGGTGGTTGTACCAGTGGCGTTGAGGGCAGCGATCGCTAAACTCATGGCAATGCGATGATCTGTATAGCTATCTACTTCCGTACCAACGAAGGGAGTACCACCGATAATTTCCATACCATCGGGTAGTTCGGTGATTTTGGCACCCATTTTATTGAGTTGTTGTGCCATCACGGTAATGCGATCGCTCTCTTTGACTCTTAACTCTTCCGCATCCCGAATAATTGTTGTCCCCTGGGCAAAAGCCGCTGCAACTGCCAAAATGGGAATTTCATCAATTAATCTGGGAATAAGATCACCAGCGATGGTACAGCTTTTTAAACCACCGGAACGGACACGAATATCAGCCACAGGTTCTCCCGCAACTTCCCGCTGATTTTCTAGTTGAATATTTGCCCCCATCATTGCCAAAGCTTCTAAAATTCCGGTGCGGGTAGGATTAACACCGACATTTTCCACTACCAAATCTGAACCGGGAACGATCGCCCCTGCAACTAACCAAAAAGCCGCTGAACTAATATCACCAGGGACAATTACGGTTTGCCCGTAGAGTTTTGCTCCACCAGTAATAGTCACACTATTGGTATCTGCATCTATACTTAATTCTGCCCCATAAGCCCTTAACATTCGTTCACTATGATCTCGTGATAAAGCGGGTTCGGTGACGGTAGTTTTGCCTTCGGTGTTTAAACCGGCAAGAAGGATACAGGATTTAACTTGAGCCGAAGCGATAGGAGAATGATAATGAATGGGTTGCAGGGCTTGTCCTTGAATGGCTAGAGGTGCTAAAGTATTATCTTTACGTCCCCAAATTTGCGCTCCCATTTGTTGTAAAGGTTTGACAACACGGGACATAGGACGCGATCGCAAAGAACTATCACCAGTCACCGTGAAAAATCGCCCTGGATGGGATGCTAACAACCCCAACATCAACCTCATCGTTGTGCCAGAATTACCAGCGTCTAAGACATCTATAGGTTCTTGGAAATTGCCCAAACCGATGCCTTTAACTTTGACCAATTCTGTATTTAATTCCGAAATTTCCGCACCTAACGCCCGAAAACAAGCCGCAGTGCTGCGGGGATCTTCGCCTAAAAGCAGTCCTTGAATTTGAGTTTCACCTTCAGCGATCGCACCTAACATCAAAGCGCGATGGGAAATAGATTTATCTCCAGGGACTCGGATACGTCCCTGTAAAGACAATCCAGCATGAGGGCGCTGAATAATTAAATGATCAGAAGAGTTTGCTTGAGTTTGTAAAGTAATAACAACAGCCGGCATTAGGATATAATAGCTTTTGAATAAATATAGAAGCTAAACAGCGATTTAATTGATTGTCACTATTTACTTCCGATTTATTATCTTAACGCTTTTTGGTAATTGGTGACAAGAGCTGCATAGAATCAAATATCAAGAATAATTAAACGCAGATGAACACAGATGAACACAGATAAAGTTGCACGTAGGGTACTGTCTTCTCTAGCGTAACGCACTCTACAAATACTAGGAGTTTTTAAAATTCAAATACTATTGCTATATCATATCAAATTGCCCAAATTAACAAAGCAAAATTAGCACTTTAGCAAATTGCTGAAATTTTATTCTTCATTTTTAATCCCTCATACTGTCATGCTAACTCACCACCGCAAACCTATAAGTTTATCAATGATTTCCACTGACTTACCAGTTTGGTCTGTGGTTAATACTGCCGGAACTTTGATCCAAAAAGATGTAGATAAATTTCATTTACTATTAACTGCACCACCTCTAATTAGTTGTGAAGTCGGAAGTTATTTAAATTCAGAAGATACAATTTCCCTCAATAAAAACAATTTTTCTCCTCCTAGCAGTCCCAGAATTTTATGGTTGGAAATTTCACCTCGTCGGGTAATTATGACAATGCAAGGTAATGCCCAAGTCAGTTACCGTCACTTTTGGGAGTTAGGAGTATATGGCATTAGTCGTTTTTGGTTGCCAAATGAATCTTTACAACCTCATCAACCTATTCGTTTGCGTAATTTCACGAAAAGCTTTACTATTAGTGGGCATCCCCTTCCACAGCATTTACGTTTAGAGTATGAACTGTGGACAGGAAAAGTCCAATTGGGGCGTTATATTCTCAATTTGGAAATTCAGCATTGAATTTTGTCAGTTGACTAATGACTAATAACTAGGTTCATTACCTGGTTTCCATTTAATATTGCAACCAATACTTGGCTTTTGTTCACTTGTTACAGGTTGATTATTTAAAACTGCGGTAATAGCTGCTCTTAAATCTTTACCTGTTACAGGTTGATGATTGCTAGGACGACTATCATCTAATTGTCCACGATAAACCAGTTTTTTTTCACTATCAAATAAAAAGAAATCTGGTGTACAAGCTGCTGTATAAGCTTTTGCTATTTCTTGGGTTTCGTCGTAACAGAAAGTAAAATCAAACCCCAATTCTATAACCATTTCTTTTAATGATTCTGGGGCATCATTGGGATAATTTTTAGCATCATTAGCGCTAATGGCAATAATCCCTAAATCACTGTTGCTATAATCTTGGTCTAATTTTGCTAATTCTTGTTGAATATGCTTAACAAATGGGCAATGACGACAAATAAACATGATTAGTAATGCTTTCTTGTCGGCGAAATTATCAAGAGAAATTATTTTTCTAGATACTACTTCTGGTAGATGGAAATCTGGAGCTTTAGTGCCTAGAGGCAACATTGTAGAAGCTGTTAGGACCATAATTTATTTAATGTTTTAATTGGGATTTTACCTAATACTAGGATAGTCTATTTTGATGTTTAAAACTTACGAAATAAATTTGGATACGTAAATTATTGAAAACTTTCGGTATACTATGAACCTCGTATTTAATTTATAATCAGGACATAGAATAATAACCATGTATATAGTATAATTATCCATTGCTAATTGAGAAAGATTTTAATAATGATAACTTGGTGTTCCTTGCTAATGAAACGGTGGGGTAGGATGACGAAGTTCCTATCTTTATTTTGTTTGTGTCTATTATTTATTGTTAGTTGTACTCCTAAGCAACAAACAAATACACCTGCTCCCAGTGCCGTAACTACTGCTGCGGGTGATGGTCGAATTACTATAGGAACTACAGGAAAACCAAGAACTCTTGATCCTGCTGATGCGTATGAATTATCATCCTTGGGTTTAATATTTAATATGAGCGATCGCTTATATACTTACGAACCAGGAAGTACAGAAATTAAACCACAATTAGCGACAGAATTACCTAAAGTTAGTGCTGATGGTTTAACCTATACTATTCCCATTCGCAAAGGAGTATTATTTCATGATCAAACTCCCTTCAATGCCAAAGCAATGGAGTTTAGTATTCAGCGTTTTATCGAAAATAAAGGTAAACCATCTTTCTTACTTTCTGATACCGTAGCTTCAGTGAAAGCGACAGGAGAGGATGAATTAACAATTAAACTGAAAAAACCCTTTGCAGCTTTTCCTTCATTGTTAGCATTTTCTGGAGTGTGTGCAGTTTCACCAACAGCTTATGAAATTGGGGCTGGAAAATTCAAACCCAATATCTTTGTAGGAACTGGTGCTTATAAATTAGCTAAGTATGGCACAGATTCCTTACGATTTGATGTATTTGATAAATATTGGGGAACGAAACCCGAAAATAAAGGTGTGAATGTCCAAATTCAAACCAGTCCAGTCAATTTATTTAATGCTTTTAAAACTGGTGCGGTAGATGTGGCTTATCTATCTTTACAACCAGACCAAATTCGCAGTTTAGAAGCAAGTGCTAAAAAAGGAGATTGGCAGGCAATTACCGCCCAAGGTAGTGTGGTTAGTTATATGGTGTTAAATCGCAATCAAAAACCTTTAGATAAAGTAGAAGTCAGAAGTGCGATCGCATCATTAATTGATCGTAAATTATTAAATGATAGGGTATTATTTTCCCAAGCTGATCCCCTTTACAGCATGATTCCCACAACCTTCAATGTTTCCCAACCATTATTTAAAGATAAATATGGTGATGGTAACTTTGAACTGGCTAAAAAATCCTTAGTTACTGCTGGTTTTTCTAAAGAAAATCCTGCTAAAGTGCAAATTTGGTATCCTGCAAGTTCACCTACTCGTAGTTTAGCCGCACAAACCCTGAAATCCCTTGCTGATACTAAAATGGATGGGATGTTGCAATTGGAAGTTAAAACCGTAGAAGGTGCTACATTCTTTAAAGAAATTTCCAAAGGTTTATATCCAGCCGCTTTACTTGATTGGTATCCAGACTTTTTAGATCCAGATAACTACGTGCAGCCATTTTTAGCTTGTGAAAAAGGTTTAGTTACTACAGGTTGCCAAGAAGGAGGCAGTCAAACTCAGGGTTCTTTCTATTATAGTGAAGCTATGAATAAACTCATAGATCAACAACGCAAAGAACAAAATCCTGAAGCCCGGAAAAAAATATTTGCAGATATCCAATCCCAAGTGTTAACTGATGTTCCTTATATACCTTTATGGCAAAATAAAGATTATGTATTTGCCCAAAAAGGCATAGCCAATGTCAAACTTGATCCTACCCAAAACCTGATTTACAAAACTATCAAAAAATAGGTATTTCTCGTTCCCAGACTCCGGCTGTGAATGAAATTTAAGAGGCTCTGCCTCCTACTTAATTGATGAGGCAGAGCCTCCTATACTGCCTTCCTTGTCTCAGACAAGGAACGAGGTTAACTATTAATTCTTACTCCTGACTCCTGACTCCTGAACTCCTGACTCCTGAACTCCTGACTCCTACTAAAATATGTCCCGTTCAAAAGCTTTACAGTATTACATTGTTTCCCGGTTGCTATTTGCGCCATTGCAACTATTAACTATTATCACCATTGTTTTTCTTTTACTCAGAGCCACTCCAGGAGATCCCGCAGATGCAATTCTGGGAGGAAGAGCGCCAGAAAGTGCCAAAGAAGAATTAAGAAAACAGCTTGGTTTAGATTTACCTATTTGGTTACAATATCTCAATTATTTAGGTAATTTACTTCACTTTGACTTAGGAACTTCCTTAACTAGTCGAGGGCAAAATGTAGGCGAAATAATTGGTCAATATTTTCCAGCTACCGTAGAATTAGCATTTGCGAGTATGGCTGTGGCGTTGATTGTCGGTGTTTTAGTTGGGACTATTTCCGCTTCCCGTCCGGGAACTGCTTTTGATATTGGTGGGCGTTTATTCGGGATTATTACCTATGCACTGCCGATGTTTTGGGCAGGTATGTTATTACAATTAGTTTTCTCAGTTCAATTGGGTTGGTTTCCTAATTCTAATCGTTTTCCGCCCAATCTTCCTTCACCTACAAATATTACTGGTTTATATACAATTGATAGTTTATTAAGTGGTAATTTAAGTCAATTTTTGATATCTTTACATCATTTAGCTTTACCAAGTTTAACTTTAGGAATTTTGTTAAGTGGTATTTTTGAACGAATTGTTAGAGTTAACTTAAAACAAACATTAAAAGCTGATTATGTAGAAGCGGCTAGAGCGCGAGGAATTTCTGAAAACAAGATTTTGGTTTCCCATGCTTTAAAGAATGCATTAATTCCGGTAATCACGGTGTTAGGATTAACATTTGCTTCCTTGTTAGGTGGAGCGATTTTAACAGAAGTCACATTTTCCTGGCCAGGTTTAGCAAATCGCCTATATCAAGCTATTTCTGACCGGGATTATCCTACAGTACAAGGGGTATTAGTATTTTTTGGGGCAATTGTCGTGAGTGCGAGTATTTTGATTGATATTCTCAATGCTTATGTAGATCCGAGAATTAGATATTAAAACTTAGTAGGTTGGGTTGACGCTCATGTTACCCAATATGATTTTTTTGTCTGAATCAGGATTTACAGGATTTTGTATTCATATAAAAACTATTAATCCTGTTCATCCTTTAATCGGTGGGTATCCTGATTCAGACGTAGACATAGTTGAAAACAATTAGATAAGTTTATTGAACATAGATCCCCGACTTCTTCAAGAAGTCGGGGATCTAAACTACCTCTGCACACTGCGAGGATCAAGAGCATCTCTCAAACCATCACCTAATACGTTGAATGATAAAACAGTGATGATAATCAGAATTGCTGGTGGGAGAATTAGCCAAGGTTGTAATACTAAAATTGAAGCATTACTAGCTAAAGAAAGCATATTTCCCCAAGAAGGATCTGGTTGTTGAATACCTAAACCAATTAGGCTTAATACGGCTTCTGCACCAATAAAACTAGGAATTGTTAAAGTTGCAGAAATAATGATGTAAGTTGCAGTTTGCGGCAAAACATGACGGACAATAATATAAATCGGATTACCACCCATGACCTTTGCTGCTTGCACAAATTCGAGTTCTTTGATTGATAATACCTGTCCACGAATTATTCTAGCTAAACCAGCCCAACTAATTACAGAAGTGATCAAAATAATTAATAAAAATCGCTGGGTGCTAGTTAATTTGGGACTCAAAATACCTGATAGTGCTACTAATAAATAAATACTGGGAAATGTCATCAATACTTCTGCTAAACGCATAATAAGACTATCAATTAAACCCCCAAAATAGCCAGAAATACCACCAATTAGTAATGCTAATGGATAGGTAATGATAATCCCAAAAATGCCAATAAACATACTAATACGACCACCATGTAACAAGCGACTAAATTGATCACGTCCTTGTTCATCTGTTCCTAAAATATTCAATTTTGCATCACCAATAACGCCAAACAAATGCCAATTTAAAGAAATACCGGGAATAATTGTAACTTCTTGCCATTTTGGAGGGAGGGAAATACTCAAGTTAAATAATTGATATTTTGGTCCAGCAACAAATAACCTTAATGGTGAAGGTTTTGTCTGGTCTATAATTATTTTTCTTTCCCCAGTTTCTAAGTTTGTATCACCTTGTGTTGTAGGATATACGTGGGGTCCAATAAAATGCCCTGACTGAGACATCCAATGAATCTGAGTCGGTGGGAGTAGTGAACCATTGGCTTGTGAATCATAAGGATTATAAGGAGCGATAAAATCAGCACCAATTACTGCTAAATAGAAACATAACAGAACAATTGCTCCAGATCGTGCTAGAGGATTTTTATTGAGTCGTTGCCACCAATTCATAGTTTTTGATGTAAAAGTTAATCTTGATTAATTGTTGATAAAAGTATATATCAATAAATTAGATAAAAAAACCGCAAACCTATTTTATGAACAACTTGCATCATCGCGCCCAATTTCCCGCTTTAAGTAATAAAATTTATTTTAACTACGGAGGACAGGGGACTATGCCTCAAGGGGCTATGGATGCTATTACCCAATCTGAGGCACATATTCAAAATATCGGACCTTTTGGGAGTGCAGCATATAGTTGGATTTCACCGCAAATACAAGCCAGCCGAGAAGCGATCGCATCCCTACTAAATGTGCCAAGTGACACAATCACTCTCACAGGTAATGTGACTGTAGGTTGCAATATTGCGATGTGGGGCATTGATTGGCAACCTGGTGATCATTTACTACTTTCTGATTGCGAACACCCTGGAGTTATTGCTACAGCGCAGGAAATTGCCCGCAGATTTGCGGTAGAAGTTACTACCTGTCCCTTAATGGCTACTTTAAATGAGGGTGATCCCATCAGTATTATTACTGAAAATCTCCGCCCTCATACTCGCTTAGTGGTTTTAAGTCATGTTTTGTGGAATACAGGTCAGGTTTTGCCAATTGATAAAATTGTCGAAGTATGCAGAAGTAATAATTCTCTGTTGTTGATAGATGCGGCTCAATCTGTGGGGGTTCTGCCCTTGGATTTAACAGCCTTGGGTGTAGATTTCTATGCCTTTACTGGTCATAAATGGTTATGTGGCCCTGCGGGTGTGGGTGGTTTATATGTGCGTCCCGAAACGCGAGAAAGTTTGCACCCTACTTTTATTGGCTTAAATGGAGTAATTACTAATAGTCAAGCTCAACCGACAGGTTGGCAACCAGATGGACGCAGATATGAAGTATCTACTTTAGCCACTTCATTATATGTGGGTTTAAAGGCAGCAATTACAATTCATGAACAGTGGGGAACAGCACAGGAACGATATGAGCAAATTTGCCGAAATAGTAATTATCTTTGGCAGAGATTAAACTCTTTAGCTGATGTCAAATGTTTAAAAAGTTCACCTCCAGAAAGTGGATTAGTTTCTTTTTTCGTAACTAATCAGCCTAGTTCTAAATTGGTACAATCTCTAGAATCACAAAACATTTTAACACGAACAATTGCTAATCCTAATTGCATTCGTGTTAGCGTTCATTACCTAACTCTAGAGTCAGAAATTGACCAATTAATCGCAACTATAAAAGGCGACTAGAAGTCACAGCTACACAAACAAAACCCACCTGCGTGGGTTAAATTCTATGAGTCCACGGAGGTGGACTTTGCCTGTGTAGTAGCGTATCCATAACGGGAGCCGGAGGCATCTTTCCAATCGCCCAATATTTTTAACCTTTTTTACTTTTAAATCATGGAAAGACCAATTATATACATAGCAATTACCAATCACGGTTTTGGTCATGCTACCCGCACAGCTTCTATAGCTAACACCATTCAAAAATTATGTCCCGAAGTGTTATTAATTTTAGTCACTACTGCACCTCGCTGGTTACTAGAATCTTATATAGAAGGTGATTTTATTTTACGTCAAAGAGCATTTGATTTAGGTGTGATTCAAGCTGATAGTTTGACAATGGATAAACCAGCAACTTTAGAAAAATTGCGAGAAATCAAAAAAAATCACAAATCCTTAATTGCGTCAGAAGTTAATTTTATTCGCCAAAATCGCGTTCATCTTATTTTAGCAGATATTCCTTTTTTGGCGGCTGGATTTGCTCAAGCGACGAATATTCCCTGCTGGATGATTAGTAATTTTGGTTGGGATTTTATTTATCGAGCTTGGGGAGGAGAATTTATAGAAATTGCTGATTGGATTAGTGATTGGTATGGAAAATGCGATCGCTTATTTCGTCTTCCTTTCCATGAACCTATGTCAGCTTTTCCAAATATCACCGACGTAGGTTTAACTGGGGGTTCTCCCCGCTTTGCTATTGATGAATTACGCAGCAATTGGGGCATAAATACACCTCCAGAAAAAACAATTTTACTAACATTTGGGGGTTTAGGTTTACAAGAAATTCCTTATGCTAATACCAGCAAATTTCCCGATTGGCAATTTATTACTTTTGATGCCTCAGCCCCAGATTTACCTGACTTAATTAAAGTTACAAATCGCCAATACCGTCCTGTAGATTTTATGCCAATTTGTGGAAGAATTATCTCTAAACCTGGTTATGGAACATTTTCAGAAGCCACCCTTTTAGAAGTACCAGTTGTAACTATACCCCGTGATGATTTTGCCGAAGCAGCTTTTATGTTAGCAGGAATTACTAATTATAATCATCATCAAATTCTCACAGCATCGGAATTTTTTCAAGGAGATTGGGATTTTCTTTATCAATCACCCCAACCACCAAAACAAACCGAACAAATAGATAAAAATGGCAATGAAACAATAGCCAAAGCTGTGATAGATTATTTACAGACAAATATATGAACTAGCCATGACACATTACCAAAAACTATTAAGAGTTTCCACTAACGGGAAATCATTTCACAATATTACCGCTAAAGTTGAAGCAATTGTTGCCGAATCTGGGGTAAAAACTGGACTTTGTAGTTTATTTTTGCGTCACACTTCAGCCAGTTTAGTAATTCAAGAAAATGCAGATCCTAATGTATTAGTTGATTTAGCCAATTTCATGGCAAAGATAGTACCAGAAGGAAATTATTATATTCATGATGATGAAGGTCCTGATGATATGCCAGGACATATTCGCACAGTTTTAACCCATACTTCTGAACAAATTCCCATTAATAGTGGTCATTTGGTGTTAGGAACATGGCAAGGAATCTATGTTTGGGAACATCGTCAGAATAATAATGTTAGAGAGTTAGTAGTTCACATTTCGGGATAGATTTATAATTGATGACTACGTAATTTTCGGCGTTGCTGAAACCAAGTATGAATTTAAATGTAGAGACGTTCCATGGAACGTCTCTACAAGGGTTTGGATAGCATCAAAAATTATTTTCATACATCAAATCAGCAACGCCTAATTTTCCTTCTTCCTTCTTCCTTCGTGTCCTTCGTCCCTATATCCCTCCGGTCCCGTCAGGGATACGTGGTTCATTAACTCCTGACTCCTTCTATCAAGTATTTACCTTAATTTCCAATTGCAAAGCTGCCTCTACTTCCTGGTATTCTTTAATTAATTGGGGTATTAACAAACCTGCATCTACTGTATTACCATTACGTCCTAAATCTTCTAATTGTTTGCATAAATTAGAGAATTTCTTTGCGCCAAAAATAGCACTACTAGATTTAAGTGTATGTGCTTCTAATCGGAGAGTTTTGGCATTATCTTGAGTAATTGCATCACCCAAGGCTTGCAAACGTTGCGGTGAATCCTCCAAATAAGAATCAATTAACATCACAAATTCCGTAATTACATTATCACAAATACTCTCTTTTAATTCTTTTAAAGTTTCTGCATCCAGAACATTTTCCATGTTTTCATAGGAAGATTCAGGTATTTCATGACTACTTGAATCATGCTTTTGACAACCACTTAAAGCCCGCGTTAAATCTTCCAGTCGAATTGGTTTTGTTGTATAGTCATTCATCCCTATTTCTAAACATTTTTCTCTATCCCCTTGCATAGCATTAGCAGTCATGGCAATAATCCAAGGACGAGAAGATAATGGCCATTCCTCGCAGATTTTTTGAGTCGCAATTAAACCATCCATTTCTGGCATTTGGATATCCATGAGAACAACATCATAATGTTGTCTTCGCAAAGCAATTAATACTTCTAAACCATTAGCTACTACATCGGGACGATAGCCCAGACGTTGTAAAATATTTACAGCTACTTTCTGATTGACGACATTATCTTCTGCTAAAAGAATTTTTAATGGTAACTGCTCTGCTAGGTGAGAATTAAATTGTGATGATGTCAGAGATAAAGTATTCTCTTTAGGGATAACAACATTACTAAAAATTTTAATTAAGATATTAGCAAGATAGGATTTTTTAATGGGTTTATTCAGATAAGCTGCAAAGTTAATATTGCCGTTTTTGGTATAATCATCTATCTGAGACATCCCAATTGAAGTTAGCATAATTAAAGGTAACAGAAGGCAATTAGGCAATTTACGAATTTCCTGAGCCAGAGTTAAACCATCCATTTCTGGCATTTCCATATCTAAAATAGCCAGATCAAATTTTTGGTGTTGTAAATAAGCCAGGGCTTCTTTTCCTGACGGAGCAACAGTTGGTATCATCCCAAAAGATTGAATCTGTAACATTAAAGATTGGCGATTTGTGACATTATCATCAACAATTAATAGGCGTTTATTAGCTAATAATTGTTGCTGATTTTCATTATGAATAAGTTCAGATTTACTTACATAAGGGGTAAATATATTAAAGGAAAAACTAGATCCTTCACCAATTTTACTGGTAACACTAATTTTGCCACCCATCATTTCCACTAGTCTTTGACTAATTGCCAAACCTAAGCCTGTACCACCATACTGACGAGTGGTAGAAGCGTCAACTTGACTAAATGGCTTAAATAGTCTATTCATTCTATCTTCGGGAATACCGATGCCAGTATCTTTAACAGTAAATATAATTTGATATGGTGCAGGATCTAATTGATCTTTTAATTTACTAGTTACTGAAAGGACAACTTCACCAGATTTAGTAAATTTAATCGCATTACTCAATAAATTAACTAAAATTTGTCGCAATCTGCCAACATCACCACTAATTAATTCATAACTTTCTGAATCCATGATATAAGCAAGTTCTAATTTCTTTTCACTAGCTTTAGGAGCGACTAAATCCAACGATTCTTCAATACAACTTCTCAAATTAAAAGTTTGTTCTTCCATCTCTAATTTACCAGATTCAATTTTAGAGAAGTCCAAAATATCATTAATGAGCGTGAGCATCGCATCACCACTATTCCGCACAATTTCTACAAATTCTCGTTGTTGTGATGTCAATTGGGTATCAAGTAATAATCCTGTCATCCCGATTACTGCATTCATGGGAGTGCGAATTTCATGACTCATAGTTGCTAGAAATTGGCTTTTACTTTGGTTAGCAATTTCCGCTTCTTCTTTAGCAGATTTGAGTTGTTCTTCCGCTACTTTCTTATCTGTAATATCTGTAATTATGCCTACCAAACGATATGGTTTACCTTGTTTATCACGAATACATTTTCCTTTTGCGGCTATCCAAATATAATTGCCATTACTATGTTTAATACGATGATTGTTTTGGTAGACATCTATTTTTCCTTCTAAATGATTATTGATATCAGAGAGTGCTATTTCTAATTCGTCTGGATGAACATTATCTGCCCATGTTGAAAAAAGATGTGGTAAGGGTTGATCTTCATAACCAAGAATTCTCATCCAAGTCGGGGAATAATAAATGTTATTAGTTATTATATTCCAGTCCCAAATCCCATCATTTGTTCCAGAAATTGCTAATTCATAACGTTCTTCTCTATCCCTTAATATGTCTTCTACTTTTTGTCTTCTGACAATTTCTGATTGTAATTCTTGAGTCCGGATCTCTACACATTCTTCCAGATTATTTTTGGCATTTTTGATTTCTTGAAACATTTGATTTAGTGCCAATATCATTGATTTAAAATTGCGAGTTAGATAGTCTATCTCAGTAACTATACTATTATCAAAAATAATTTCTTCTTGGGCGATAATTTTTTGAGGTAAATCAGTAGTAACCTGAGTTAATCTCAACATTGGTCGGACTAATTTTTTACTAAGAATCATAGCTGTTATTAAGGCCATGATGGCAGTAAATAACATAATTGCTAGATGTTTAATATATATATTCCGAATATAATCTATTTGAGGCTTTGTGGGTATTTGGATAACTAATTTGAAGCCAATAGTATTATTAAAATCAATAGTTTGTGCATAAAAAGATTTTTCCCATTTAACTATAGCTGGGACATGAGGTGAATCTGTGAGTAAATGAACAACATCATTATCCAGTTTTCGGATTATTTTATGATCGTAAAGTGTGAAATTAGCCAGTGTTTTGATATTTTCTAAATTAGTCACAATAACGCGATTATTTTTATCTATAATAGTCAGATAAAACTCTTGATTTATTTTGGTGTTTTCAACTAATTTACTCAATTCTTCAAGATTTATTTGACCAAAAACAGCACCAAAAAATTGATTATTTTTAACAATTGGTACACCCAAATCAAGATTTTTATTACTTCCTGGTATAGATATTATATCAGTAGTGACAGAAGATTGATATGTTTTTAATTTCTGAAAATCAGGTCTTTGACTAACATTCATATATGATTCTTCTTGATTTGGAGATGTTGCAATCATTTCTCCTAAGTTATCAACCACGTAAATTTTCTTGAATCGTGGAAATATCTTTTGAATAGTTTCTAAACTTCCTTGGGATTTAATAGCTAAGTTTTTAGATGTCAAGTCTGAATAATTAGCAATCTTGCTTAAAATATTGATATTGTTATCATACCAAGATTCAATATCATCTTTAAATGCTAAAGATAAAAAGTTTATATCTTTAACTACTGCTTTTTCAATACTTTGAGTAGAAGTGATAGCATTTTGCATATTAATTGCCATGACTGGAAAAAATACAAAAGCAATCAATATATTAAAAAGCGATTGTTGCCAAGAAATTGTATGTTTATTTTTATTCCCATTTAACCATTTTTCTATTGGCAGATAATTAATAACCAAGCTACAAATCATGGCATTAAATAAGCCATTTACAGATTGTTTAAGAATAATTAATGATGCTGCTATCGGACTGACTTTTATGAATCCACCATAAAATATAGCAACTAAAGGCATACCTAATATCAACCAGTAAATGCCATCTAATAAAAGTAAATTCTGGCTCTTTTTCCGTAAAAATAATCCTATAAATATTGCCTCGCAAGTAAAAATAATCATTGCATAAGGATGTCCCCATAACACATAAGTATGACTACTACTGATGATAGAAGCTATTGCTCCCCAAAAAGATCCATAAATAGCAACTACTATCAAAACCGCTATACTACCAAATAAAAAATCAACTCCAAAAAAAAGCGTTAACTTAAAGTAGTTGCCAAGATAGCCAGCAATAATTAACAATACAAGTGGTAAAATTTGTTTTGAATTGAGAGCTACTCCTGGTAATTTTAATAAATTAGTAAAAAATCGCATATTATTTGAGTCCTATTGAATAAAAAATATTTAAGCTTTGTATTGACTTAATTAATTGAACTAAATCTCTGAAAAATAACATGATAAACTTATTCAATTACAGCAGTTCCAAAACGATAACCTTTGCCATAAACAGTATGAATCATTGGTGTTTCACCCACTGTTTCCACCTTACGACGCAACAGACGAATTAAAGCCGCAATCACATTACTATTAGGTTGTTCCTCATTTTGCCATAAATGCTGCAAAATTTGACCATGAGTCAGTAATTGTCCGGCATTTTCCATGAAGTATTGTAACAACTGACTTTCTTTTTGAGAAAGTTCAATCATTCTCCCGTGACGATAAGCTATTTGATTTTCTATATCTAGTTCTAAATCTGCTACAACTAACTTTCCTGTTGTACTACTATAGGATTCTGTACCAGCACGACGCAACAAAGCCCGAACTCTTGCCAGTAATTCCCTTAGTTCAAAAGGTTTAACCAAATAATCATCAGCACCAGCATCTAAACCTTGTACTCGGTCATCAAGGGTATCTTTCGCAGTCAAAAATAGTACAGGAGTTATTTTACCTTGACGACGTAATTCCTGACAAATCTCTAACCCCGTTTTTCCCGGTAACATCCAATCTAAAATCAGTAAATCATAACTGCCTATTTCTGCCAAATTACTGCCACTTGTTCCATCATAAGTAGCATCAACACTGTACCCTTCACGGGTCAACAGACGACTTAAAGGGTCAGTTAGTTCAACTTCATCATCAACTAATAAAATTTTCATTTTGTTGGTAGTGAGCAATATAGATATATTCTCAATATAGTGAACTGCAAACACATCAAGAACACAAAAAAAAGAATGTTAACTGTTGCAATCCCAAAAGGGGAACTACTTAAACCTAGTCTCCGCATATTACAATCTGTAGGATTAGATTTTAGTGCTTTCTTAGAATCAGGAAACCGCCAATTGCAAATTCCTGATGCTAGTGGACAAGCAAAGGCGTTGTTAGTCCGAGCGCAAGATGTGCCTGTTTATGTAGAATATGGTCAAGCACAATTGGGAATTGTGGGCTACGATGTCCTTAGAGAAAAACAGCCTCAAGTTGCCCAATTAGTGGATTTAAAATTTGGATATTGTCGGATGTCTGTGGCTGTAAAAGCTACCAGTTCCTACAAATCTCCTTTAGATTTACCTGCTCATGGTCGAGTTGCTTCTAAATATGTAAATTGTGCGCGAGAATATTTCCAAGGTTTGGATTTACCGATAGAAATTGTCCCTTTGTATGGTTCTGTAGAATTGGGTCCAATTACCGGAATGTCAGAAGCAATTGTGGATATTGTTTCGACAGGAAAGACTTTAAAAGAAAATGGTTTAATTGAGATTGCAACTTTGTATGAAAGTACAGCGCGGTTAATTGTTCACCCTTTAAGTTATCGTTTGAATACAGGTAATTTACATAAATTAATTGCACAAATCCGGTTAGGAATTCTCACCACAGTTTAATTAAATCTCAATAGTCTAGATCCCCGACTTCTTTAAGAAGTCGGGGATCTTAAATTTAGGGCTTTTTGATGGCACTAAGTTGATCTAAAATTCCTAAAATCTCTTGTTCAAATGCAACTTGAGCGCGGTTAGTTTTTCCCCCAATATACAAAGTTTCGCCTTTTTGTAAAGCCCAAATTTGGGAATGGGAAAAATAACTCATTACCACACCTAACATCAGTAACCCAAACCCTGTATAAACGATGGGAATACCAGGATCAAATTTAATTTGTAAACCCGTGCTACCAATGACATCAAGAATTTGCAAATTTACCCCATTTACAGGTATAGACATTCCTGCACGCACAGTATTTATTAATTTACCTTGACCATCATAAATTAATACCATACCTTGCAAATCTTTGGCTAATAGAGAAACACCTTCACTTAAATCAGGTTTAGTAGGAATCCAAGTCCCCCAAATTCTTCCTTTACCTTTGGTGTCTAATTGTGCCATTGGTAATTGGAAAATTGGACTTTTATTTAATCTCACCCGAACGTTAGAAATTCCCCAATCTGTTTGATAGAAAACTACACCATGATAACGCAGAGGTTTATTAACATAAATCTTCTCATGATTAACTTCTTTACCTTCCTTATTCAACACAGACATATCTGAATAAAATTGGTCAATTCCTCCCGTGGGGGTATAATCAATCCAAAAGCGATTTACCCGCACAGACCAATTTTTTAAAACATCTTGAGATGACCAAGCACCAGCATCAACAATATTTTTTACCTGGAATGTATCGCCCCCAGAAATCATTTCTTGAGCCATGAATCCTGTCATTGATCCGAAAATTCCCCCCAGGAGAATAGCGACGATACCAATGTGAACAATAATTGGACCAATTTTACCAATTATCCCTTTACGAGCATAAAGAATATCATCTTTTTCTTGGAAAATTCGATAACTTTGTTGCTGCAAAATAGGCGTAATTGATGACAAATAAACACCTTCTAATTCCGCACTCAAGGCTAGTTTTTTAAAATTGCGCGGTTCTTCATAGAATTTCCATTTTTGAGCAGCCTTGAGGGCAGGTAATTGACGAGTAAAGGTACAAGCTGTTAAACTAGTTCCAAATAGAACTAACAAACTCAAAAACCACCAAGTGCGATATACATGATCTAACCCAACTACTTGAATGACTTTCCACGAAAGGAAACCAAACAAAGCGGGATGTTCGGGATAATTAGATTGGTAAAATGCAGGCGCTTGTCCCTGTTCAATTACTGTACCACTAACGCTAAATAAGGCAATTACTAATAAAAGAATAATTGCTAATCGTAAATCAGTTAATACAGGCAAAATTTCCCGGCGGATAAATCGCCCAGGTATTAACCACCAACTTAATTCTGTGGATGTTGTCTGATCTGAAGTCATTGCTTAGAAACTACCAATAGGAATGCGAGAAAGTAAAGAAAAAACACCAAAACCTACTAATAATGCCCCGCTAACAGGATTTATCCAACCAGACCAACGGCGCAATTCTAATATTTTTTTGATGGACGCAGTAAAAGTACCTGCTAATATTAATGGAGTTACATATCCGGCTGTGTAAGAAAGTAGTAAAACAGCGCCTAAAATTAGATCTTGCGTATTAGCAACCCAACCCAATAAACTGGCTAAGACTGGTGTACTACAAGGGGAAGCAACCAACCCAAATGTTAACCCAATAGAGTATGAACGCACTCCGGGAGGTAAATCTTGAGAAATCCAATTTGTTTCATTCAAAGAAGGAAATTGGATGGGTAATGCTTCTAATAAATTCAGTCCCATAATAATAGCGATAATGCTGACAATAATTGGTAAACCAATTCCTATTTGTCCATAAACTTTACCCACTAAACCTGCGACAATTCCCATTCCTGCCAATGTAGTTGCTAATCCCAAAGCAAACCAAGTTGATTGGGCTGCTGCTTGTAAGCGAGTTTTGGCCTCATAACCGCCGATATAGCCAATGGTAATGGGCAGCATGGACAGCATACAGGGCGTGAGGCTGGTAAGCAACCCAGCCGCAAAAATAATGGCAATGCTGACAATACTCAGGTGTGTAAGTTGGTTAGCAACAAGGGTGTTAGCTAGTTGTTCAAGTTCGTAAATTCGGGTTTCTAGAGTTTCTAGCATGAGTATATTTAAGTAGAGAATGCTTACTCTGCTTGAATTTTAACGTATTTTGGGTGATGAAGTGACGGAAAATAAGTAGCGTGGTGCAAATCAGATTTCCGGATTTTTGGGAAAAATTGATGAATTTATAGTAAAGATTACTTAAACATCAGGTTAATTATTCTGAAGATTGTTTTAGTAACACTCATTATCAAATATATATTGAAAATCAAAAATACTCATTAATCAGGAATCTACTACTATGACTCAGAAAACCAACAAAGTTTTACAACAATCTGGAGTTATTCCCTATCGAATCATAGATGGGAAAGTTGAAATTTTATTAATTACCACTCGCAATCGTCAAGGTTGGGTAATTCCGAAAGGGGGACTTTGTAAAGGTATGAGTCCCCATGATTCCGCAGCAAAGGAAGCATGGGAAGAAGCAGGAGTTATCGGTAGAGTTACAACAGAAAATTTGGGTAATTATAAATATCGCAAACGAGGGAATACCTATCAAGTAAACTTATTTTTATTACCTGTAGAGACAATATTGGAAGATTGGCCAGAAGCTACTTCAAGAGAGAGAAGATGGTTAGAGATTAACCAAGCTGCTGAATTGGTTAAAGAAATTTCACTAAAAAGAATTATTGAAAGTTTAGAACAACTATTTAAAGAACTGCACAAAAAAAATGACCCAATCTTGTGGGATGGGCATCCTGCCCGTCCTTGTATTATGTGCAGGCAAGATGCCTGCACCACAAGAGAATTTGGGATATTTTTTTATTTGCAAGTCTCTTAAGATTAAGATGTCAAAGTCTTCAACTGACAACTGACCGCTCACAAATACCATTGCTCCAGTTCGGTTGAATTGAGCGATTTTTTCTCCAATTACCTCATCTTCTAAAAAGATAGTTTCAATGGTAGAAATATTGATATTCCATAAGAGGCACTCGCTACTACCGCACTACCTACTAATGAATGTGTGCAGTTTCTATGGGGCATTGTACTTTCAAAATATCCAGATATCCAAGGAAATAACCGACCAGCCGATGATGTACTAGCATCAATATCTGGTAATAAACCACCTATTGCCCCAACAAAAATTAAAACAGGGTCCACAGTTTCTAGTAGTAAACTGGCAGTAGTGCCACTGATTAATAGATGCGAAATTCTTAACATTATCTAATTCTCCTTTCTTCTCTAGGCAAGCTGTCAAGTAGTCGATAAACTACTAGGAAAATGGCCGCATTTATGCCACCAAATATATAGAGACCTTCATTATTAGTTCCCAAGCCAATAAACCGCATAATTATAAAAAGCACTCCAATTACTGAAATTAATGGTGTGATATCAAAGTAACGGCGGTGATCTGCACCTTCAAAATTTAAACCAAGGTACTCTTCCTCGATGGCACGGATAGCTAACATCGGATTTCCCCCAGCCCGTTGCTGTAATTTGGATAAGTCAGTCGGTAATAAGGCGATCGCTCTTTCAACTGCCGCACTTTCCATAATTTCCCTGATGGCCCTTTCTGGTAATGGCCTCAATTCAATTCTGGGGATTCTAATAAAAATATCCGAGCGCGGCGGATCTGTGGCTAAAACCAACATCGGCACACCCTGACGGCGTAACTTTTTAAGCCAAAATCTAAATTTCCTATCACACCTTTGAGCATCATCGAGAATAAGAAAAGCTGTGTTTTCTTTGAAAAAATCGGCGATCGCTATTTTTAATTTCTCTATAGTTAAAGATTTCCCTTGTAAAGTTTCAGTAGGAATATCAAGGCAAAAACAAATTTCTGTCATCATCTGCTTGAGTGTTGTGGGTTCTACAGATGCCACTAAAAACCCATCATCAGATAACTTTTTGATAACTGCTGATCCTAATACAGATTTACCAGAACCTTCTTCACCTACTACCAAAATGGCTCCATTAGCTAACAGAGATGCAGTGATTCTCCGTAGTTCGGGTTGACGGTAAATTTTAAACTCCCCATCTGGGGGTCTTTCTTCTACTTCCTCATTCATAGGGATGACCTAGGTAACTGTGGAAAAAGTGAGAATAGGGCAATAATAACTAAACTAATGGGATGAAACGAACTTATTGCTAATAACAAGCCGTTTATAAACAAGATTAACCAATTAGTTCGGTGTCGTCTTTTTGCTGGTTGATTTTCTTCATGGCTAGGTTGATCAAATTCTGCGGATTGTACGCAGCTTTGTTGATAGTGTTCCGCGATTGAGTAAAATTTTCTTTCATCTCCTCCACTTGTGCTTTGAGATCAGCAGGTAATTGATGTGGGTTTTGATAAAAGTAAGTTGCTACTGCTTCTTGGACAATAATCAGACCAGTAGCTTTTTCCGCTCCGGATCTAATAACATTTTCGATATCCTGATCCGTGATAAATTCAGTGTTTATCAATGCTGTTTTTAATTCTTTTAAAATTTCGATAATCTCAGATGATTCAGCGTTGATAATCTGGGGATTTGTACCTTCTTTCTCTTCAAATTGTACCTTTTTAACTTTTTTCCACTCAGATACTAGGGGAGAAATTGTACTAAAACTCCCACCTCCCAACTGTTCTCGTACAGCTTCACGAGTTACTTTCTCATTATTTTTATATAGGTTTTCACAAATTCCAAAAATCTTTGCTTTTAAATCTTCAGTTTGATTTATGGTAGTCATAGATTTCCATTAATGAAGGTTTGAAAAACTTTATCTGGTGCTATTTTTAAAACATTAATTTATATATTAGCAATTTTACAGAGAATTTACAAAAAAAAATGACAAAAAATACCATCAAATTCTTCGAGGCTGCATTGCTAATCGTTTGAATAATAACAATCCATGCAGCATTTTCCTAAAAATCACTTACTTATCAAAATCTATTTCTTTCGGAGGATGCTATTAAGTTTGGCAATATTTTATAGTATCAGGTTTACTTTTAAGTTCTCTTGTCGGTATCAAAAGTTTTAGCTCCCTCTAAATTTCCCTTAGAGGGTGTTTGAAAAGTATTAGATGAAACCAATAATCTCGAAAAACCTAACCCCCCTACCCCCTTCCCTGTTAGCGCAGCGTGCCGAAGGCTGGGAATGGGGTTTCAAAGCCTCTCCCCTTATAGGGGAGAGGTTTGGAGAGGGGTGTATTTATACATTAAAAACTTTTCAATCATCCTCTTAGAGGTTGTTTGATAGCGTTCACGAAGTGCGCCGAAGGCATAGCGTAGTGTGTTAATTTTAACAAATAAACCAGGGATTTCCTTCATGCAGAAAGTATGATAGAAAAAAAGAATGTCTGAAAGCCCATAAAAAGGTTTTAGGAAAACAAAACAAGCAGAATGAAGGTAATAGGGGAATGGAAGGATTTAAAAGTTCAGAAAGCCGATTAGTTCGGCTATTTCAAAAAGGTCGGGAACAGTGGAGAAAAAGAGCCACAGAAAAACAGAAAAAAATGAGAGGAATGGAAATTAAGATCAGAGACTTAAGCGCAAGTCGAGACCTTTGGAAATCGAAAGCACTATCAGCACAGCAGCAAAAAGAGCAGTTGGAACAAGAATTAGAAAATTTGAAAAAAAAACTGAATTTGACAAATTAAAAAAACCAAATAATCATGTAACCGAATTAAGAAATCAAGAGCTAGAAGAGTTAAGACCCAAAGGGCATAGTTATTTAGTTTGCGTCATAGAAACAGCAATTAAATTCTTAATAACAGGTTTAAATAGCCTGAGAGGGATTGAAAGAAA
>JANMEE010000242.1:0-7107 GCA_031376645.1 Dolichospermum sp. OTE_75_concoct_329_sub
TAACAAGCTCTTATAACAGGTCGAAGCTAACATCACCCCAGAGATGGGAGGCTCTTTGGAGCAAAACATTATGCGTACAGAGTTGAGAAATTTGAATCGGTAATTGTCCCGTTGAAAGTACATCACAAAAGTACCCCGAATTTCCCAACTCCAAGGCGGTAATGAAACAAGATTCAATGCGGTTAAAACCGCCCGTGTCGCTTCCCTCTCAGGTCTAAAGACACTGAGTTTCCCGCATACCGCGAGGTCTTATGAAAAATTTCCACAAAAAGGCTTTGATGAAACAGCGTTTAATCGGTTCGTCTCCGCGTCATCTTTTAACTGGAGTCATAGCTGCTGGGTTGATGATGTTACCGGGAATGGTTGGTGCTAGTTCTGTTTTAGCGCAACAAAAACCTGAGCGGAATTCTTTAACCTATGGGGAATTGATTCGCAAAGCAGATAAAGGAGAAATTAAAAAGGTCGAGTTAGATCAAAGTGAACAAACAGCTAGGGTTTATTTAGTTGGACAAAAGCCCGATACTCAACCTTTACAGGTGCGCCTTTTAGATCAAAATGCGGAGTTAATTAATAAACTTAAAGAAAAAAACGTTGATTTTGGCGAGGTTTCCTCCGCTGGAAATAGAGCCGCTGTGGGGTTGTTAATCAATCTGATGTGGATTTTGCCTCTTGTAGCTTTAATGTTATTATTCCTGCGTCGTTCTGCAAATGCTTCTAACCAAGCCATGAGTTTTGGTAAGTCTCGCGCTCGGTTTCAAATGGAAGCGAAAACCGGGGTGAAATTTGATGATGTTGCGGGAGTCAAGGAAGCAAAAGAAGAATTAGAAGAAGTTGTAACTTTCCTAAAACTACCAGAAAAATTTACGGCTGTAGGTGCAAAAATTCCCAAGGGTGTTCTGTTAGTTGGACCTCCGGGAACTGGGAAAACTTTACTCGCAAAAGCTATTGCTGGTGAAGCAGGTGTACCATTTTTCAGTATGTCTGGTTCGGAATTTGTAGAAATGTTTGTGGGTGTGGGTGCTTCCCGTGTCCGTGATTTGTTCAAAAAAGCCAAAGATAATGCTCCTTGTATCATTTTTATTGATGAAATTGACGCAGTAGGTAGACAACGGGGTGCGGGTATTGGTGGGGGAAATGATGAACGGGAACAAACCCTCAACCAGCTATTAACGGAAATGGATGGTTTTGAAGGGAATACCGGAATTATTATTATTGCTGCTACTAACCGTCCAGATGTTCTGGATTCGGCTTTATTACGTCCAGGACGCTTTGATAGACAGGTAATTGTAGATGTTCCTGATTTGAAGGGAAGACAGGAAATTTTGACAGTCCACGCCCAAAATAAGAAAATTGATCCTACTGTATCATTGGAAGCGATCGCTCGGCGAACTCCCGGTTTTACTGGTGCAGATTTAGCCAATTTACTCAACGAAGCCGCCATTCTCACCGCTAGAAGACGCAAAGAAGCTGTTACCGATTTAGAAATTGATAATGCAATAGATAGAGTAGTTGCAGGTATGGAAGGAACTGCTTTAGTAGACAGCAAAAGTAAACGCCTAATTGCTTATCATGAAGTTGGACACGCTTTAGTAGGTACGTTAGTTAACGGACATGATCCTGTACAAAAAGTTACTCTCATTCCCAGAGGACAAGCATTAGGTTTAACATGGTTTACTCCCAATGAAGAACAGGGTTTAATTTCCCGTTCTCAAATTTTAGCCCGAATTGCCGCAACTTTAGGCGGTCGTGCTGCTGAAGAAATCGTATTTGGGAAAGCGGAAGTGACTACAGGTGCAGGAAATGACTTACAACAAGTTACTAGTCTGGCCCGACAAATGGTTACAAAATTTGGGATGTCTGATTTGGGTCTAGTTTCCTTAGAAAATCAAAATAATGATGTATTTTTAGGGCGTGACTGGGGAAATAAATCCGAATACTCTGAAGACATTGCTGCTAAAATTGATGCCGCAGTTCGGGAAATTGTTAACCGCTGCTATATTCAAGCTAAGGAAATCATTGAAGAAAACCGTTTAATTTTGGAACGATCAGTTGATTTATTGATAGAACAGGAAACTATTGAGGGTGATGTATTCCGCAAAATTGTTGCCGATAATACTGCAATCAAAGTCACTAATGAGCAGGTAGCCGTACCTCATTAGTTTAGAGTCAAATGTGCATTTTTTAGTGTAGAGACGTTCCATGGAACGTCTCTACATTCTGATTAATACAAATATTAAAGAGATTGTTCCAGAACTTTTTTAAATGGTGGGTTGATATTGTAGTTAACTTTAACTTTATCTCGCACCATAACCTCAATTATTGTATATGCAAGATCGTGAAAAAATGATCTAGAAGAGCCAATTTCTCCAAATGTACCCCATTTAAAAGAAATTTCACCAGAACCAAATATTGAACTAACTCCCGGTTCTTGCAGTTTGCTCTTATAACTGGTCGTTCGCGTAAGCGTGCCGGAGGCATCTAGCTAACATTACCCCAGAAATGGGAGTTGGTTTCCAGATTCCAATCAAAAATCTGGTTTCAATTTTAATATCCACAGCGGTTAAAACCGCACGTATCGCTTCCCTAAAAGGACTGAGTTTCCCACTTACCGCGATATCTTATGATATAACCTAAATTAATTACACAGTCTCAGTATCAGCATCAATAATAACCGTATTTTACGCAAAATGATCAATAAAAATCTCTCCATAATGAGATTTATCGCCAGATAAAAGCTAAAATTAGTAGTTGGAGAGTTAAATTATGTCATGTTTGAGATATTGCCTTTTAGCTTTGAGTTAGATAAAGTTGCGATCGCAGGAGCTTGTTTATGGGCTTTAGCGTTATATGTGAGTTTTTCCCAATTTAGAGAATGGGTAACTACACAACTTAACCGTTGGTTCAATTTTGCTGAACGTTCCCTCTATACTAGTGAATCAGAATTTGAAAAGACTCGTCCTGCTCGGGAATCTCAAAATTCTTTCTACGCTTCACTATTTAGCATTTTTCCGTTTTTAATATTTGGTGGTTTATCTAACTGGATTTTAGATATTAGTTTAGGTAATAGCTGGGGAATTAGTTTTGGTATTCTGGCTTGTATGGGTGCTGGTGTGTATGAATTAGGACGCAGACAGGGTGAAGAAGAAGAATAAATCATATCCTTCCTACAATAGCTATTTCCTGATCAGTTAATTCATATTTAACCAAAATTGCCAACTTTTTTGCAGCACCACTTTCACCCCGAACACTACGTAATTTATCTCGCATGGCATCTAATTTGCCTGGATTTTCTAACAAATCTAAAACCATTTCTCCTACTTCTGATGGTTGTAAATTTCCTACTAATTCTGGTACAATTTCTTCCTGCGCCCAAATATTTGGCCAAGCGAATAAACCCTTGTTTTTTGCCATCCACCAATTAATTAGTTTAGCAAAACTAGAACCTACTCCCGGTAAATTTGCTAATATTCCTGGTAAACCATCCCAAGAACGCATAGCATCTAATTGTTGTAGGGGTAATAATACAATCATGGGTATAGCTAACGCCCCTAATTCAGCGGTATTTGCACCAACTGTAGTTAAACAAAGAGAACATTGGGATAATAAATGATAAGCAGGATTTTCTTGGATTAATTCCACTTTTAAACCTGTGGAAGTTATTAAATAATTATCATTTAAAAATGCACCTTGAAAATTAAAAACTTTTGTAAATGGGTTATTTTCAGGATTGGCAAAACTGGCTAAAGTTGGTAAATCTAAAGTTGGTGCAACGGGAATAAAAAACTTTGTTTGAGGTAATTTACTGTGAACATATTCAGCAATACCTAAAGTTAAAGGTACACCTTGAGTTAATTTTGCTGTTTTTGAACCTGGTAATATGCCAATGATGTTAATTTTAGATTTTGAATTTTCAATTGCAGATGTTATTTCATCCTCTGCTGCTTCTAACATTAAATCACCAACAACAGTAAATTTATCAGCATATTTAGCAGAAACATTTTTTGCAACTTGAGCTTTCATAATGGCAAATTTATCTATAAAATTATGCCAACGTGCTTCCCATTCCGCATAAACTACAGTTTTATATTTTAACTTCTTACCAATAATCACCGAAAAAACTTGATCACCACCTAAAAATACGACTACACCTTTATTTCTCCATTCCCAATTTTCTGCGGTTTTTCCCCATACTAAAAACTGCCAAAAATACTCAGGCACTTGCACTCTATCAACCTCTGGATAACCCAAAGCTATAGCAGCTTCTTTACCACTAGCATGAGGACAAGGTGATAATATTACAGAAATTCTTACTTGTGAACGATCATTTCCTAATTCTGCTCTCAATGCTTTAACAACAGGACGCACCCAGGTTATAACTTCCCCTGGTCCATTGGAAAGAATGAGAATATCTACTGGTGAAGTCATTTAATTATTACCTAATAAGTTATCAAATACGATTATACTAATATAATGAATGAAGGCAATAAAACAGAATATGGAAGTTAAAATCTGAATTAGACCCAGTGACAGGGCATCTAAAGTTTTGTATCATAGTTAATAAAATTCATAACAAAATTAAATAACAATGTATCATAGTAGTTAGTAGTGTAAATGTGCAATACTTTCCTTGCTGTCTTCAAAGCATATCAGGTAAGCTACGCCCTGATTTACTAATAGCGGAATGTGTAAGTATTGACAAGTAAACCTAGTTGGGTAAAACTGATGTCTAAGGAAAAAAAAGGTAACAAAGAAACTAAAAAGCCTAAAAAAGATCCCAAGGACAAAAAAGAGAAAAAAGACCCAAACAGATATGATGGTTTAGGTAAATAACAAGGAACAACCTGAGCAGAATTTTTGGTAGGGGACAATAAGGGTTTTAGGCTATTAGCTTTGAACAAATTAATGGAATTATCCTTGTAGATATATGGATAATTCCATTTGATTTTTCAGGTAAAGAGCAAATTTTTTTAACCATTGTTTTATAATAATAACCAATTTTCCAAATTAACGTCTTCAATTCTTAACAAGTCAGAATCATTAGAAACTAGAATTAAATCCCGGACAATTGCTGTAGCTGCTATTAAAACATCAGCATCTTGAATAGGTGTACCTTTGGCTTTTAATCTTGCATGAATTTGACAAGATTTTTCAATTATTTCTAAATCATCTAAAAATAATATTTGATAATCATTGCAAAATCCATGAAAATCTACTAATTGTCTACTAGCATTGATGGATACAAGTCCTCGTTTAATTTCATAGTAAGTTATACAACTAATAAATATTTCTGAACCGAGAAAACTTAATTCTCTCAATTTATTATTTATAGTTGTATTTTTCTTTAACGCATAACTAACGATATTTGAATCAAGTAAATAAGTCACTGTTTTATTTTCCTTCCACTGCTGCATCAAAAATTGCTATTTCTTCTGGTGTTAAATCGTTTAATGTTCCAGCAACAGCTTCTAATGTTAGTATTTTACCAATTCTTCTGCTTAAATCATGATCTTTAATTGCTCTCATTTCTGCTGGTGAAAATCTGCCAAATAATTCTATCAACATTTCGGTCATTTCGTGTTGATCTAGTTTTACCATATAGAAGCTACTACCACGAATTAGTTTATCTACTACTGTGGAAATGCGTTCTGTAAGTTCTTGTTGATAGTCGGTTAGTTGTTCTTGCATGATATTTACGACCTTTGTGGATTGGGAAAATCTAATTATAATACTTATTTATATTATACTGTTAAATAAAATAAGCTATAATAGATAAAACCCACTAGCCCCTGCTATGATTATGACAACAAAATTACTCCAAAAATTTATAGAAACGGTTGAAACTTTACCAATAGAAGAACAAAATAATATTCTTCAACGTTGGTTATATGAGTTAGAAACACATAAAATTGCTCAATCAAATCAATCTCAAGTTAAGTTATCGGAATTACTTATTTTACCTGAATTAGAAGAAACTGAACCGTTGTTTGAAAGAGATAAAGACACAGGTAGAGATATTACATTATGAAATATTTATTAGATACTTGTGTTATTTCTGAATATGTAAAAAAACAACCCAATCAACAAGTTATTAACTAGATAGATGAACAAGAAGAAGTCACAATCAATTCTGATCCTAAAAATGACTAAACAAATGGTAGCGCACTTTAGGCGATCGCTCACAACCACCCCAATTTTAAACGCTCGCACCCCAACATCCTCAAACAGCGATCTCTTTTTGTGATATTCTATAATTAGAAATGTACTTAATTAAACAGCAGCATTATATTATTTTAAGGATGACAAAATTATGCAAGCAATTAGGTTACAAAAAACCATAGAGAAATCCGGGGAAATCTCTTTTCAAAATTTACCTGTGGTAGCAGGACAAGAGGTAGAGGTAATTGTTTTATTATCCATTCTTCCTACAAGAAAAAAGGTATTAACTGCTCATGAATTACTTGATTCGAGCTTGATAGGTTTATGGGAAGAACGCGACGATATTACAGATAGTCTTGCTTACGCTCGTCAGTTGCGTGAACAGTCACAAAGGAGAGGTTATGATTCTCCTAGATAGTGATATTATGATTGACTTTCTGCGTAAATATCCACCTGCTATTAGTTGGTTAAGTTCTTTGGGAGAGGAAGAAATTGCTTTACCTGGTTATGTAGCGATGGAATTGATGCAAGGATGTAGGAATAAGTTGGAATTGCAGGAAATTCGCAAATTTATTGCTAATGTTGAAGTAATTTGGCCAACACCTGAAACTTGTGATCAAGCATTAGAAACATTTGCAGATTATAATCTCAGTCATAATCTTGGATTAATTGATGCTTTGATCGGTCAAATATCAATTGCTTTCGGTTTACCATTACATACATTTAATGTGAAGCATTATGCTGTTATTCCAGGTTTAATAACAATACAACCATATAAAAGATAATTAGTGTATTTTTGCGATCGCTCACAACCACCCTAATTTTAACCTGATAATTGATTCAGGGATGAACGCGGATTTTTTGTCAGAATCAGGATGTCCAGGATTTGAGGATGTACAGGATGTAATTGCTCATTTGTTTGTTGGTGGTTAATGTTGTAATTGTCTGATA
>JANMEE010000252.1:0-16128 GCA_031376645.1 Dolichospermum sp. OTE_75_concoct_329_sub
TGACTCCTGACTGGGCGCAGGCCCTGCGCCCCTACCTTCTTCCTCAAAATCTCCGTTCAAACTCAATTACAGCCCGACTATCATCAGTTAAATTAGTAGAAGAACGGAGACGAAATTCATTATTTATTCGGTAATTAAGACCCCATTGCAAAGGATCACCTGCGGTCAGAATTTTAATAGTAGAAATAGAAAATTTCGGAGAAATATCAATTCCTGCTTCTAAAGCTAATTCCAAAGATGAATTATTTCTCCCTGCTTCTGGTCTTTCAGCAAGAATAGTTGGAAATATCCGCAATTCACTTAAACCAAAAGCATCACCAATTTCATTAAATGCACTTTGAAAATTACTGAAAACAGCCGAACCAGCAATATTAATTAAACCCAGGCTACTATCACCACGTCCTTGGTTATCAACAAACCCACCTCCTAACAAAGTAACAATTTGTGTTTGTGAACGAGAAGGATTGCTTTTTAGTTGTAAATTATCATTAATTTGACTACCTAAACCATCAATACTAGCTTCTACTCGGACTGTTTCTAACCCTGCTAAACCTAGAGAACCTTGTCTGCTCAGATCGCTATTTTGAGTTATATCTAGAATCTTCGCAAATAGACGAATATCCAAATTAGGATCACGAGGTTGACGAGCGCTAAAAGTAGCAGTGTGTTTATAACCTCTAGCCAAATTTAATTGGGTAGTGAACAAATTTACTGCACCTTTAGTTAAATTAATAGTTCCTTCTGGAATAGGTTCAGCTAAAGAACCATTAACAATTAAATTTCCAGCAGCTTGGAATTTGAACACTGGTGGTTTGGAAATTTGAATATTTCTACCTAGTTTTAATTCCAAATTATTTAATCTAGTAATTTTATTTTCTATATCTGCTTTATTTTGGTTATTAATTTTAGAAGATGGTGAATTATTATCTGAAGATTCTGTTAACAATACTTGACCATTAAATAATTCTATATTACCGCCAATTATTGGTTTGAGCAGAGAACCAGTAATTGCTAAATTACCATTAGCACCTCCTTGATATAATCCCTTGAGATTTAAAAGTAATTGTTGTAAATCAACAGTCATAGGAACATCAATTTTGAGATTTGGATTATCAAAAATTGGTAATTCTCCCACAGCTTTGATATTACCATCACTAAATTTAGCTTCAAGACTTTGGATAAACACACGGGTTAAATCAAAAATTGCGTTACCATTTACATTAGTTAACTTTCTTGGTAAAGCTTGGGCACTAAAGGTAGCATTATTAAGCGAAGCCGTTCCTTTAACAAAAGGTTGTTTTCGAGTTCCCCGAACATTTAAGTTTAATTCTCCTTGTCCATTTTCAAAAGATATCTCATTAGTAAAGAGATTTAAAAGGGTCAAACCTTCATTCTTAACGTTAACATCTAGAGTAACTTGGTCACTGTTTGATTTTTCAGATGCAAAGGGTAAAGTATAGGGAATACTACCACTAATATTTGCAGGTTCAGCCCCCACTCCTAGTACCTGACTACCAAAGTTTAAACGTCCGTTAGCATAACTGAAACTAGCATTAGCTGATTCCACTGATTTTTTATCAATTGTCCCTTCTGTAATATTTAATTCTCCTCTAGCTTGAGGATTGGAGATACTACCAGCTATGGCTGCGGTAATATTCAGCTTACCTGTAATTCCCAGCGGGAGTTTCACCAAATTATTTAATCGTTGAATGGGAAAGTTTTCGACTTTTAATTTACCTGATTGCTCTTTACCACCAATATTACCTGTAAAGGCAATTATTTTTTGTTGAGCTTGAATTCTTAAAGGTTGTAAACGGAAAATTCCTTCTGCAAAACTACCTTTAGCTATGACCTGTTCTGCACGATAAAAACGGGTTGGTTCTGTTGGTTTACCCCAAGTAAAGTTCTCTCCTTGGAGGTCAAATTTTATCCTTGGTTCGTCCGTAGTTGCAGTATTAATAGAAATATTACCATCCAAAATCCCTTTTAGGTCTCTTAATTCGGGGACAGGTTGAGTATTTATCCGTTGTTGTTGTTGGGTTGTCAGTAGAGCATCAATTTCTGATAACCGTTGTATTTGGGTCAATAGAGACTCTAAGGGTAATCCTTGGGAGTAGGTGGTTAAATCCGCGGCTTTGCCGTAAGTAGGTGCGTTTAAACCACGTTGGAAGTCTTGGATATCAAAGATTTGAGCCGCAGTGAGTATATCTTGAATATTACCTTTGTCAATGTTGATTTCTGCTCGTAGTTGCGGTTTTTTTGCCCACGGTTTAATGTTGGCATCAAAGGTATATCTACTTTCACCTTTGCGAAACTCACTATCACCGAGGATGAATGTGTTATTATCATAGCGTAGTTGGGTAGTAAAGCGATCGCCTTTAATCCGGCCAAGTTGAGGATTTTCAATGGCTATATTTCCTGTCGTGGCCAATGTTTGCGAATTAATTTGCAACTTTCCTGTCAATAATCCTTTCACACCTCCCGGACTCAAGGGAGTATTCTTCGGTAGAGATATATTTAAAGATTTTAAAGGAAAATTAGCCACATTTATACCCCAGTCAAATCCCGTTGCAGCACCTGATAACAAAGCTTGTTGCCACTGAACTAAGAAAGATTGAGGACGATTATTAGCGTCTAAATTAACTGCTATTCTATCCTTTACACCAGTAACATCTAAACTTAACCCTTGTCCTGATAGAGAATTTACATTACCAGTCAATAATGGCTCAAAGGCAAATTGCTGAATTTTTAAATTGCGTAACCCCAATTTACCTGTAATATTTGGTGCAGTTGGTTTTCCTATCACTTGTCCACTAAAATCTAAGCCACCGGCAATATCTGCAAGATCAGGTAGTCGCACTGGCAACTGTTCCAGATTATAATTTTTTGCTTGGATTTGCAAATTAACATCAGTAATTTCTGGGATATCTGCTTTTTTCGCATCAGCTAATAAATAACCTTTGATAGTCAGTGAAGTCGAACTATTAGCTGAAACATTGGCGCTATTATAACCATCAATAGTAAGCTTTTTTCCATTCCAACCAATATCAGCTTGAATAGGTGAATCAATTCCTGCTAACCCTTGACTAAACCGCACCTGACCAACAGCAGCCACATCTGCTAATCTAGGAGCAGCTAAAATTCCCGATACTTGCAACTTCCCTGCCAACTGTCCTTTTAATTGCTGGTTAAAAGGGTTTAATTGTAAAGCTGAAGTAGTTAACAATGCTTGATAATTACCATTATTTAGTTGAATCTCAGAAGCCGTAACTGTCCCACTAGGTAATTTTAAGCGGCCTTTTCCTTCCCCTTGAATAGTTTCTGGTTGGAATGATTCGACAGAACCCGCTACTTGTAATTGACCATTTATTATACCCTGCATTTCTGGGCGCAGGCCCTGCGCCCCTACGAGTTTTGTTAAAGAGACATTATCAGCTTGAATTTTTGCCTGATAGCGACCTTCTTCAACTTGAATATTAGCGGCTTTAATTGTTCCTTTACCAACAGATAGAAGGGCTTCACCGATTCCAGAAAACGTTTTCAGACCGAAATTTTCCCTATTACCAGTAATCATGAAATTACCTGCTAGGGGATTATTTAAAATTGGATTGGCTTGTTTTAAAATTGTTCCTAAACGTAAATCTTTCCCCAACAACAGGGCTGTAAAATTTTGATCTTGTAACTTAATTTGGGAAATATTAACTTGACCACCAGCAATGTTGACATTGGCACGGTCAGGAATAATTGTCTCTATTTGGAAGGGTGAAGAATTTCCTGCTAATCGCAAACCACCGTTAAATTCTGCTCCAGCTAGAGAAATATTTTCCTGCTGTTTTTTGTCAACAAAAGATGTTAGTTTGATCTGGCTAGATTCAGCTAAAGCTTGCCAACGCTTACTATCATGATTATAACTACCACTACCCTTAACTATACCTCCACCAACTTTAGCGACTATATCACTAAAAGAAACTGTGCGGTCGGGATTAATAATAGCTGTCCCTGTCGCTGGATATTTGGCTTGAGGAGCTTGCCATTTAACTACAGTGTGGGTATCATCAGCTACACCTTTTAGCTCTGCGGTGGCTGTGATTAGCCCAATAGGAAATCCTGCTTTAATATCATATACCTGAGCGATCGCATCCCCAGGAACATTTTCGGCTCGGAGTTGAAAATTCAGTGTGGATACTTTCCCAAGTTCAATTATCCCCGCACCTTTAACTTCACCCCCATAAATAGTTTTGCCTTGAATATCTGTGATTTTTAGCAGAGATTTACTACTGATAAGCTCAAATTTACTACTAACTTTTCCAAAATCAACTTTATCAATTCGGGCAGTTTTCAACGTCCTGACACTACCTGATAGCACTGGTTTTGTAGTTGCTCCCATGATCTGCAAATCAGCTTGAGCTATGCCACTTACAAGAAATGGTAACTTTACCTTAAGAGTTTTTTGGGCATTGGTCAAACTAACCGCATTCACACGCCCTTTTAAATTAAATCCTGCTTGCTGATCAATAGTCCCCGATGCTGTGATCGGTATTTGTCCGTAGCTTGTAACTATATTATCTAATTTAATTACCAGTCCATCAAAACTGAGATTCCCCTGACTATTATTGAGTGATCGGGGCAGCTTAGGGATTTGCACAGTCACCCCTTCCATAGCAGCATTACCATAAAGTAAGGTTTTCTGGTTTGGTATCACCTTAATTCGCAAATCACCATTTACTTTACCAGTTTGTAAAGCCAGTGGTAAAGTTACAATCCGGGTAATATCTGCGGCAAGGAGATTTTGCCCTTGCAGTCGAAAATCCCCAGCTAAAGTTTTCTGAGGAATTAGATCTCCGGCAATGGAAATATTACCCCCACTTACTGCCTTACCAGCTAAGTCTAATTTAATTAGTTTATTTTTATTTAAAAGTTGAGCCGTCCCATTAATCCCAGTAAATCCCACGGGGACTGGTAAAGACAATTTTTCGCCTTCGTGGACTTTCGGTATTAATACTAAATTTGCATCCCGAAATCGCAATTTATCTAAATCAGTTTTAATCAGTGCCTTCCCAGTGGGTGGAGCGATAGTAGTCGTTAACCAGCGTCCTTGATTATCCTGTTCAATATAAACATCTGGATTAATTAAAGTTACATCTAAGCGGAGATTGCGGTTAATTACTAGCTTCCAAATATCAAATCCCACATCTACTGCTTTGATATTTGCCCTATCTGGATCTGTGGGTGTAGCGGGAATCTCCGAAGCAGCAAACTGAACGCCAGTCAGGGAAAAGGACTCAACTGCTCCCAGTTTTACTGGACGATTGAGAGTAGTCGTGAGACTTTGGGTCGCTAATGGCACTAATTCCTGATAAACAAAACTCCTTAGTCGCCAAATACCGAAAATAATTCCCACTACCAACAAAGCACCTATCCCTAATCCACCACGACTCAATATCATCAACAATAGGCGACTCATCCCAGTATTGGTGGGGCGAGAATTTTCACTAGGAGAATTAGACATAGGTTTTTACTCTTTGATTACCAGCATATCCGGCACAATACTCACTACACAGGACAAGACAATCCTCAATGTTGTCTAAGAGAATGTTTGATAGCTTGCGTGGCGTAGCCATCAAGTAATCCGTTGTGATTTTTTACCCCCCTTAATCCTCCCTTATAAAAGAGGGAAACCGGAACATTAAATTCCCTCCCCTTTCCAAGGGGAGGGTTAGGGTGGGGTAAAAAGATATTTAATACATCAATCATCCTAAGAATATAAATTAATTTTGACATAGTTTTACATTTAACTATTAGAGTATAACGGGACGAGTACAAAAATAACAGACTGGGTTTGGGCAATCAGAAAATTATGTCTTTTGGTCTATGCCTAATTTCCCATGATCTCACAAAAATTATCGGAGATTTTTATGAATATACAACTCAGAACTTTATGATAAATTAAAGAACTGATCAAAGGATAGATAATGCGTGTTTTTGTACTGATTTTCAATGCTGGTACTGATAATGAGGGGATTCACAGCATTCGGATTAGCAATGCTCGAGGCATAGAAGGGAATAAAATCCTCATGTTTGAATCAGAAGACGATGCCACCCGCTTTGCTTTAATGTTAGAAGCGCAAGACTTTGCTGTACCAACAGTGGAAGTGATGAATGCTGATGATGTTAAGGAATTTTGCGAAAGCACTGGCTATGATTGGGAAGTGGTTCCTGAAAACAGTGAATTAGTATTACCACCGGAAATAAACGTGGAACAAACTGATTGGCAAGCTGAACCTGAAATGGCGGATTCTCATGAAGACTTTTCATCTTTCAATCCGCCTATGCCGGAAATTGCTAATTCTGAGCTAGACAGCTTTCGGCGCAAATTAGAAGGTTTACTATAGTTTATCAAGAATCATCAGTCATAACAACTAACCACTAACAACTGACCACTGACAACTAACACAAAATGACAAATTTCCAGGAACGCGGGCATCTGCTCACCGAACAGGTTAATGCCAATAGTCTCAATTTAGACCAACTCAACTCTTTAGAATTGGTGGAATTATTTAATAGCGAAGACCAAAAAGCAGTAGCAGCCGTAGCAGAGGCTAAAGTTCAGTTAGCAGCAGCTATTGACTGCACAGCAGAAAGGCTGCGTCAAGGTGGACGTTTATTTTACGTGGGTGCAGGGACAAGTGGCAGATTAGGAGTATTAGATGCTGCTGAGTGTCCACCTACTTTCTGCACTCCACCTGAATTGGTACAAGGGATTATTGCTGGTGGTGCGGGAGCATTAGTCCGCAGTTCCGAGGATTTGGAAGATCGGTCAGAAGATGGGGAAAGTGCGATCGCTCAACGACAAATTACCCAACTGGATGTAGTTGTCGGTATTACTGCTGGGGGAACAACCCCTTTTGTTCATGGTGCTATTAATGCGGCTCGTCAACGGGGCGCTAAGACTATTTTCATTGCCTGTGTTCCGGCAGATCAAGTCAGTATTGAAGCTGATATTGATATTCGGTTATTGACAGGTCCAGAAATTTTAGCTGGTTCTACTCGCTTAAAAGCCGGGACAGTCACAAAATTAGTTTTAAATACCCTCTCGACTGGGGTAATGGTGAAACTAGGTAAAGTTTATGGTAATCGGATGGTTGATGTCGCTGTCACTAATCAAAAATTACGCGATCGCGCTTTACGGATCTTACAAGACCTCACCGGGCTAAGTCGAGAAGCCTCTGGTTTATTGCTAGAACATAGCGGTAAATGGGTTAAATTAGCATTGTTAATGCATTGGACTGGTTTAGACCAAGAAACGGGTAAAAAACTCCTAACTGCCCATCAAGGTAATCTCCGACTAGCTATAACAAGCTATAGTAGGAATCAGGAGTCACCGAGTCAGGAGTAAGATCCTAGCGGGGGCTGAGTCTTGTGAATACCTACGGTAGGTTAACACGTTAACGTTAGCCGTACGTTAGCACTACGATTGATATCCTAACCGTCTTGTTTATTACTGTACGATCATGATCAGAATTCCTAACTACCTAGGGTTTGCTGAGAAAGTTATCTGTGAGGAGAGGGAACAGGGAACACCGGATATTAATAAACGGTTTTAGCTTTATTCAGCCAGCCCTACCCAAGTTGCTAATATCGCAAAACAGAATTTAAAAATGGGTAATTGGTAATTACTTACTCTTTCTCGTACCCATGAAAATAAGTATTGTTACTGATATAGTATCATTAGTAAAATAACTATAATGTTACAGAATTATTTAGTATAATAGAATAGTCAGTTATATACCACTATATCAATCCTATATCTACTAGCACCGTAAATATTACGTAATATTACATAAGAAACAAAGCTAAATTCTATTTGAGTGTTTTTAATTCTGCAATTAAATTGTCAAATGCTTGTTAAACAAGCCAATCATTGATTTTTATAAATACTTAATCAATAAATTTTCAGGAAAAGTATAATGATCAACCCAGAAGTAACAGAAGCGCAAAAATTATTCAATCAGTTTAAAAAGTGTATTCAGCTACAATACAACGGACAACTAAATATCAAGAGTTCTAAAGGGCGAAAATGGATTTTCTACTATCGTCTGGGGAGAATAGTCTGGGCTACAGGTAGTGATCATCCCTTCAGACGTTGGCGCAGAAACATGGCTAAATACTGTCCTGATATTGATATAAGTAAAATTCGCTGTCGTAATGAAGATATAGCTATTGACTTCTGGGATTATCAACTTCTAGACATTTTATACAAAAGACAGAAAATCCAGAGAGAAAAAATTCACGCCATTGTCGAAAGCACCATAGCCGAATTATTTTTTGATTTAGCTCAGGAACTAGATTTTGCCTCTGTTACTTGTAGTTACAGTCAGGATGTGATCTTGGAAATGCCTATGAGCTTTACAAATGCGGATATGTCCATTAAACAAATGCAAGATGCGTGGTCAATTTGGTCACAAGCTGGTTTAACAAATATTTCTCCCAATTTAGCACCAGTTCTGCGCCGACCAGAACAATTACAGCAAATGGTAAATCCATCTGTATACAAAAATTTTGTCAGTTTAATCAATGGTCAATTCACATTGCGAGAATTAGGAATAAAGATGAAACAAGATGTCATGCCTGTGACTCGTTCTCTACTTCCCTATATCCTCAAAGGCATTATTGAGTTAGTACCAGTACCTGATTCACCCTTAACAGTTGAATCCAGTAGTTCTACTGTCAAGCAACCCAGAAAGCAAACTGCTCCATTAATAGCCTGTGTAGATGATAGTCCCCAGGTGTGTAAGATCTTAGAAGAAATTATGACCCGGAACGGACTGAGATTTATTCAAATCCAAGACGCTGTGCAAGCTTTACCTATTATCATCCAAGAAAAACCCGACTTAATTTTCTTAGATTTGATTATGCCCATAGCTAGTGGTTATGAAATCTGTACACAATTACGCAGAATTTCGGCTTTTGCACAGACACCAGTAATTATCTTAACTGGTAATGATGGCTTGGTTGATAGGGTTCGCGCTAAAGTCGTTGGCTCTACAGACTTTATGTCTAAGCCAATAGTAGCGGATCGAGTAATGAATATGGTGCGTAAATATTTACGCACACCAAATTTATCAAACAATAACAAGGGCGATAATTTACAAGCTCCCAGTGAGAACAATTTCTAACTTCTAGAACTGACGATGACACATAATATACATAATAGTCAGTATTTACAGGCTCTTATCTTTAGATATCTCTAAAAAAGTTCATAATTTTTACGGAGATAGTCATAATAAAATAGTGTTAGGATTAACAATGTTGGCTGTTGATAATTTTGTAGGTTGCAATCAGCATTAAGACACTTCCAAATAAAAAAATATCCCAAAATTTCTTGTGGTGCAGGCATAAACAGCCTGCTAATAATATCAGGACGGGCAAGATGCCCATCCCACAAGATTAGATTATCTTTTTTGTGGAGTTCTCTAAATCTTTTTAGGAATGATTTATCTAGCGAAAATTTATGATTAAGGATGTTAATTTATGTTCAATACGTAGTTATAATGGAGGAATATCTATACAATGTATCAAGTGAGATAAAATAAAACGTCAAAAAGTGTTTATTTAATCTGTCTAATAGGATATAGGAATCATAAATGATATTTGAAAAATTTTAAGTAGGGTGGGCAATGCCCACCAAAACTCTTATCCGGTGGGCAATACCCAACCTACGTATAGTTCAAAAATCAAATATTAGTCCTATATTCCAGTTTTTGTTAACATTCTTTTAAAAGAATTAAATAGGTAATTATCATGAGTACCGTTCTAGTGGTGGAAGATGGCATAACTGATATGCAGGTTATCAGTAAATATTTACAACAGGCTGGTTATTCAGTAGTTTGTGCTACGAGTAGTGCGGAAGCACAATCTAAAATAGGTAATGCTAAACCAGATGTAATAGTTTTAGATGTAATTTTACCTGATAAAAGCGGCTATGAAATTTGTCGAGAATTAAAAGATAATGCTGAAACTAGCAACATTCCTATCGTTTTTTGTTCTACTAAAAGCAGTGATGTAGATAAAATGTGGGGGAATATGTTAGGTGCTGATGCTTATCTAGCTAAACCAGTAGATAAGGAAGAATTAATGCGGACTTTGAAAGAATTAATTAAATCCTAGATTGTATATTAGTCACTAATTCATAGTGACTAACAAAAATTGTCACGGGTAAAAGGAAACTAACTTTGGAAACCAAACAAAAATTTTTAAGCTTTTCTTTGGGAATAAGTGACACGGCAGTAATTCCTCTAGAACAAATTACAGAAGTTGTGCAAATACCACTCACAGAAATATGTGGTGTGCCACAAATGCCTAATTGTGTTGTTGGGATTTATAACTGGAGGGGAGAAATGTTGTGGTTGGTTGATTTAGAAGAAATGCTAGGTTATCCACCACTTTTACAAGGATCAAATTTCTTATCCAAAATGATGGCATTAGTGCTAGAACATGATGGGAAGTATTTAGGAATATTAATCCGTCAACTGATAGATATTGATGGTTTAGATACTCAGGAAATGAAACAAACATCTGGGGAGGTATTCTATCCAGAAATGACTCCTTTTTTGCAAGGGTATTTCATTAATGATGCTGAACAAATGATTTTTAATTTAGATGCTTCAGCAATGTTGCAAAATTCTATGTGGACAACACATAATTAAAGACAGGAGTCAGGAGTCAGGAGTCAGGAGTCAGGAGTCAGGAGTTAGGAGTTAGGAGTTAGGAGTTAGGAAGAAGAAAGAAGAAGAAGAAGAAGGAATAAAACTACCAATCACTAATCACCAATCACTAATCACCAGTCCCTAGTTTACTATTACTATAATTATTGAGGTTAATGGCATGACGACTTTATATCAAAACCCAAATGAAGAGGCTGGAAATGGTTTTGCTACAGCACAAAGCGAAGAAAAGAAGAAAGGGAATGGCAATGGCGCTAATTACGATTCATCTAGTAAAAGTTTAATTGCTCAGGAATTTAAAATCTGGAGACAGCGGTTTCAAGAAATAACCAGCAAAATGCGTCAAGTTCCAGATTTAGAGAAATTATTACCTGTGACGGTGGCAGAAGTCAGAGATAAACTTGCTGGAGATAGCGAAGCGCTGCTGCGAGCAGATCGCGTCTTAGTTTATCAGTTTACCACAGATGATACCGGAACTGTTGTAGCTGAATCAAGAGCCAGCGGTTGGACACCGACAATTAATGAAAATCTGGCAGCTATTTTGTTTGGTGTCTATACCAGTCAAGATTATTTAGAACCTGTAATTATTGACGATATTAATCAAATTCAAGTCACTCCTTACCAAAAGCAGCTACTAGATAAATTTCAAGTTAGATCCAGTCTAAGTTTACCGATTTTTGTTGATAGTAAAGTATGGGGTTTATTAGTAGTTCATAGTTGTGGATCACCTCGACAATGGCAGGAAACAGAAACTACACTTTTATCACAAATTGCTACAGAAATTACTTACAGAGTTCAGGGATTTAAATTACAGAAAGAACTGAAACAATCTTCTCTAGCAAAACAATCAGCAGCGAAAGTTATTACCAAGATTTTACAACAGCCAGATGTCGAAAAAATCTTTCAAACTACTACTCAAGAAGTCCGTCAACTCTTGAAATGCGATCGCGTGGGTGTGTATCGTTTTAATGATGATTGGAGTGGTCAGTTTGTATCTGAATCTGTAGGAAATAATTGGGTAAAAGTAGTAACTCCCGGTTATCAAATGGTTTGGGAAGATACCCACCTCCAAGATACCAAAGGTGGTAGATATGCCAAAGGTGAAAGCTTTGTTGTTAACGACACCTATAAAATTGGTTTAGCTCAATGCCACATTGATATTTTAGAACAGTTTGAAGCTAAAGCTTATATCATTTCTCCCATTTTCTCTGGGGAAAAATTATGGGGTTTACTTGCAGCTTATCAAAATACCGGAGCGCGGGAATGGCAAGATTGGGAAGTGAGTTTTTTAAATCAGATTGGTTCACAATTTGGTGTGGCTGTTTCCCAAGGAGAATATTTAGGAACGGTTCAGAAACAAAAAGAACAATTAGAACAAATAGCCAAACAAGAAAAAGCCTTAACTAAGATAGTCAGTCGCATTAGACAATCCTTAAATATAGAGGAAATATTTAAGGTTGCTACCCAAGAAATGCGCCAGGTTTTAAAATGCGATCGCGTTGCAGTATTTAAATTTCACCCTGATTTTAGCGGAGAATTTGTCGCAGAATCAGTCAGTCAAGGTTGGGTAAGATTAGTTGATACTGCACGTAAAGAACTGGTTGAAGATACATTTTTCCAAGAAACTAAGGGTGCGCGATTTGCTAAGGGAGAAACCATTGCTGTTAATGATATCTATGCTGCCAATATTACCCCTTGCTATTTAGAATTGTTGGAACAATTTGAAACCAAGGCTTATATTAACGTTCCGATTTTCTTTGGTGATGAATTATGGGGATTATTAGCAGCTTATCAAAATAGTGATACTCGTGAATGGCAAACATCAGAAGTCAGTTTTTTGAGTCAAGTAGCTCTACAATTTAGTTTAGCAAAAACTCAGATAGATTATTTAGCAGAACTCACACGAAGAGCAGAACAAGAAACAGCAATTAATAGGATTGTGAATAAAATTCGCCAATCCTTAGATACAGAAGAAATATTCAGAACTACTACCCAAGAAATACGAGCAGCTTTACAATGCGATCGCGTCGGCGTGTATGAATTTAAACCAGATTGGGGTGGCAAATTTGTTCATGAATCAGTAGGTGTAGGTTGGACACAATTAGTTGGACCAAATATTAAAACCGTTTTGGATGATACCTACTTACAAGATACTAAAGGTGGCAGATATGCCAAAGGTGAAATATTCGTTGTTAACGACACCTATAAAATTGGTTTAGCTGACTGTCATATCAAAATATTGGAACAATTTGAAGCTAAAGCTTATGTGATTGTCCCCATCTTCTTTGGTGAGAAATTATGGGGTTTATTAGCGGCTTATCAAAATACTGGAGCGCGGGAATGGAAACCCTCAGAAGTTAACTTCTTAAAACAAATCGGTTTACAATTTAGCCTCGCTAAATCCCAAGTTGATTATGTGGAAAAAGTTGAGGAACAATCAGCGGAACTAGCGAAATTAGTCGAACAAGAAAAAACAGTTAATAAGATTGTTAACCGCATTCGTCAAGCAGCCAATATAGAAGATATTTTCAAAACTACTACCCAAGAAGTCCGTCAATCTTTAAAATGCGATCGCGTGGGGGTATATCAATTTCACCCTGATTGGAGTGGTACATTTATCGCCGAATCAGTGGCTAGTGGTTGGACAAAAGTAGTCACACCGGAATTCCAAATGGTCTGGCCAGATACTCACCTCCAAGAAACCCAAGGTGGTAGATATGCTAAAGGGGAAAACTTCGTAGTTAACGACATCTATCAAGTCGGCCATGCTCAGTGTCACATCGAGATTTTAGAGCAGATTGAAGTCAAAGCCTATATGATTGTTCCCATCTTCTTTGAAGACAAATTATGGGGTTTATTGGCGGCTTATCAAAACACTGGAACAAGGCAATGGCAAGAATCAGAAGTTAACTTTTTAGTGCAAATAGGGTTACAATTTAGCCTCGCTAAATCCCAGATTGACTATGTCCAAAAAATTCAACGACAAACAGGAGAATTAGCAAAAGTCGCTGAACAAGAAAGAGCAGTTAATAAAATAGTTGCTCGGATTCGTCAAGCTAGTGGTGTGGAAGATATCTTTAAAACCACAACTCAAGAAGTTCGTCAAGCCTTGAAGTGCGATCGCGTGGGAGTATATCAATTTCACCCTGATTGGAGTGGTATATTTATCGCTGAATCAGTGGTTAGTGGTTGGACAAAAGTAGTCACACCGGAATTCCAAATGGTATGGACAGATACTCACCTCCAAGAAACCCAAGGTGGTAGATATGCTAAAGGTGAAAACTTCGTAGTTAACGACATCTATCAAGCCGGTCATGCTCAGTGTCACATCGAAATTTTAGAGCAGATTGAAGTCAAAGCCTATATGATTGTTCCCATTTTCTTTGAAGATAAATTATGGGGTTTATTGGCAGCTTATCAAAACACTGGAACAAGGCAATGGCAAGAATCAGAAGTCAACTTTTTAGTGCAAATAGGCTTACAATTTAGCCTGGCTAAATCTCAAATTGATTATCTCGATAGATTACGAGAGCAATCTGCAAAAATCGCCCAAGCTGTTGAACAGGAAAAAACCTTCTCTAAAATAGTTAACCAAATTCGTCAATCCTTAAACGCTGGAATAGACGAAATTTTCAAATCTACCACTCAGGATATCCGCCAACTCTTCAAATGCGATCGCTGTGCTGTCTATAAATTTACATCTGATTGGGGTGGTAACTTTGTCTCCGAATCAGTAGCCACTGGTTGGATAAAATTAGTCACACCTGAACTTAAAACTGCCTTTGATGATCCTTGCTTACAAAAAATTCAAGGTGGTGATTATAAGAAGGGTAGCAAATTAATAGTCAGTGACATTTATCAAGCCAGCTTTGATACTTGCTACATTGAAATCCTCGAAGGGTTTGAAGCCAAAGCCTATGCGATTGTTCCTATCCTATTCGGTGAAAAACTATGGGGACTATTGGCAGTTTATCAAAACTCTAGTACCCGTCATTGGCAAGAATCAGAAACAAATCTGTTAGCGCGGATTGGGGATCAATTAGGACTAGCTTTGCAACAAACAGAATTCTTGCAACAGCTACAAACCCAATCTACGAAACTATCAGAAGCAGCAACCAGAGAAAAAGCAGCCAAGGAACTCCTCCAACAGCGTTCCATTCAATTGCTAATTGCTCTTAAACCTGCCTTGAAAGGGGATTTAACAGTCCGCGCCCCCATTACAGAAGATGAAATAGGCACAATTGCAGACGCTTATAACGGGACTGTGCAAGCCCTACAGCAAATCGTCATCAAGGTACAGTCAGCGTCTCAACAAGTAGCCGAAACTTCCAGTAATAGCAGTACCTCACTGGTGGGATTGACTCATTTAGCCGAACAACAATCTGGCGAAATCACTAAGGCTTTAGGTGATCTGCAACAGATGGTAAACTCTACCCAAGCGGTAGTTAATAACGCTCAATTAGTCCAAATAGCTGTACAACAAGCTAATAAAACTGTAGATTCTGGCGATACTGCTATGAATGAAACAGTTAATGCTATTCAGGCCATTCGAGAAACCGTTGCTCAAACCAGCAAAAAGATTAAACGCCTGAGTGAGTCATCTCAAAAAATCTCCAAAGTGGTAAATTTGATTAGTAGCTTTGCGACTCAAACCAACGTTCTCGCGCTCAACGCAGCTATTGAAGCCACTAGAGCCGGTGAATATGGTAAAGGCTTTGCAGTGGTAGCGGATGAAGTGCGTTCTTTATCTCGTCAGTCAGCAGCCGCAACTATCGAAATTGAAAAATTAGTTCAGGAAATTCAAGCAGAAACTGGAGAAGTTGCCGTAGCAATGGAAACGGGTATTCAGCAAGTTGTCGAAGGGACAAACTTAGTTAATGAAACTCGTCAAAACCTCAATGATATTGTTTCTGCAACTGCGGAAATTAGTCAACTCATTGAACGTATTACTGAAGCTACCCAAATCCAAATGCAGCAATCTGGTACAGTTACTAAATCCATGAATGATGTGGCAGAAATTGCCAACAAAACCTTTGGAGAATCTCAAGAAATTGCCCATGTTTTCCAAAGCTTAACCGGAATGGCACAGGATTTATTAGCAACTGCTAGTAAGTTTAAAGTCAAGTAAATAAGGCATAGGAAACAGGGAACAGGGAACAGGGAACAGGGAACAGGGAACAGGGAACAGGGAACAGGGAACAGGGAACAGGGAACAAGGAACAAATTTTCCTCCTTCTTCCTTCTTCCTTCTTCCTTCTTCCTTCTTCCTTCTTCCTTCGTGTCCTTCGCTCCTTCGTGGTTCATTAACTTCTGACTCCTGACTCCTGACTCCTGACTCCTGACTCCTGACTCCTGACTCCTGACTCCTGACTCCTGACTCCTGACTCCTGACTCCTGACTCCTG
>JANMEE010000254.1:0-3312 GCA_031376645.1 Dolichospermum sp. OTE_75_concoct_329_sub
AAGAAAAAGGATTTGAAATAGATGGACTATTAACACCGGTTGCCAAGGATCTAAATTTACCTTTGGTATTTTTAGAGGCACAGATGCAGAGAGACCCCAAATTTTATGGGCGGTATTTCGCAGAGATTTTTCTGTACCTATATCAGTATAACGTCAAGCAACCTTGGTACGGATTATTGATTTTACCCAACCGACAGGAAGATTTAGGCTCAGACATTCCCTACCAATCCTTGTTAACAAATCAAGTCAAACGCCTATATTTAGAAGACTTGTTACCGTTAACAGATTTGAGTCCCAATCTGTCATTATTGAAATTGCTGGTAGTCAATGAACAAGATGCAGCCCCCTTGGCACAGGCGATTATTAATAGTGCAGAAACAGAAGAAGAACTGCGCCGACGCTTAGATTTGGTAGAAGCTATACTTGTGAATAAATTCCCACAACTGGGCACAAAGGAGATTTTAAAAATGCTAAACCTGAAAACAGCAGATGTCACCCAAACACGGTTTTATCAGGAAGTGTTTCAAGAAGGACAACAAGAAGGGCGACAAGAAGGGCGACAAGAAGGGGAAACTGGTCTAGTGCTGCGTATGTTGACTAAGCGGTATGGATTGCTGTCTCTAGCCCAACAAGAGCAAATAAGAGGTTTGAATATAGAGCAGTTGGAGAGTTTAGGGGAGTCTTTGTTAGATTTTACAGAAATATCCGATTTAGATGGGTGGCTTTTGGCACATTTGTAGAAAAATAGAATTTTTGGCTGAGGAGATTAAGGAGAGCGATAGGTAATCATGAAAACTGATAAACTGTTTTACCGACTATTTTTATCTCAGCCAGGATTGATTACCGAGTTAATCCCAGAAATTCCCAAAGATTGCGAATTTACCTATAGTGCGCCCGCAGTCAAAGAAAAAGGATTTGAAATAGATGGATTATTAACACCAATTGCCAAGGATCTAAATTTACCTTTGGTATTTTTAGAGGCACAGATGCAGAGAGACCCCAAATTTTATGGGCGGTATTTCGCAGAGATTTTTATGTACCTATATCAGTACAACGTCAAGCAACCTTGGTACGGATTATTAATTTTACCCAACCGACGGGAAGATTTAGGCTCAGATATTCCCTATCAATCGTTGTTAATAAGTCAAGTCAAACGCCTATATCTAGAAGATTTATTACCGTTAACAGATTTAAGTCCCAATCTGTCATTATTGAAATTGCTGGTAGTAAATGAACAAGATACAGCCCCCTTGGCACAGGCGATTATTAATAGTGCAGAAACAGAAGAAGAACTGCGCCGACGCTTAGATTTGGTAGAAGCTATACTTGTGAATAAATTCCCACAACTGGGCACAAAGGAGATTTTGAAAATGCTAAACCTGAAAACAGCAGATGTCACCCAAACACGGTTTTATCAGGAAGTGTTTCAAGAAGGACAGCAAGAAGGACAACAAGCAGGACGACAAGCAGGACGACAAGAAGGACGACAAGAAGGGGAAACTGGTCTAGTGCTGCGTATGTTGACTAAGCGGTATGGATTGCTGTCTCTAGTTCAACAAGAGCAAATAAGAGTTTTGAATATTGAGCAGTTGGAGTGTTTAGGGGATTCTTTGTTAGATTTTACAGAAATATCCGATTTAGATGCGTGGCTTTTGGCGCATTTGAAGTCATAAAAACTTGAGAATAGCTTTCTAGGAAAGGAATATTAATTTTCACAGCTAGACTTGGCGTAAGCTATACTGCATAGCTCCTGTATTCTGTATTTCCTCATGAATTTAGTCTGGGAAAGATTGACTTTATCTTCTTTGCCACTCAAAGAATATTTGTCTGGTAGTTACCTACATCGGTTTTTGGTGGGGCTTTTACTACCTTGGCGACAAAGTAGTATTTTAATGCAGTCAGGCGATCTGATAGCCGTATGCCTACTGAGTCTTATTTATGCTCTTGCGCCTTTTGTTTCTACTACTTTAATCGGTTTATTGTTGGTGGCTTGTGTTGGCTTTTGGTTGCTGTTGACTTTATCTGATGACAGTAAACCAGCTAATGCTGCTTCTGTTACTCCTATTCACTTATTGGTGTTGCTGTATTGGGGTATTGCGGCGATATCAACGGCTTTATCACCAGTTAAAAAAGCGGCTTTGGGTGATTTACAAACATTAACTCTTTATTTGTTGCTGTTTGCCCTCTGTGCTAGGGTGCTGAGAGTCCCCCGGTTTCGGTCTTGGCTAATTACTCTTTATTTGCATATATCCCTGATTGTCAGCGTCTATGGGTTGCGACAATGGTTTTTTGGCGCGAAAGCCTTAGCTACTTGGGTTGACCCCGAATCACCTTTAGCGAAAACTACCAGGGTTTACAGTTATTTAGGCAATCCCAATTTACTGGCAGGTTATCTTTTACCTGCTGTGGTTTTAAGCTTGGTGGCTATTGTGGCTTGGCAAGGTTGGATAAAAAAAGCTTTAGCACTAACAATGTTTATTGTTAATACTGCAACCTTAATTCTGACCTTTAGTCGTGGTGGCTGGATTGCTTTATTGTTGGGATTGTTTACTGTGGCAGTATTGCTAATTTACTGGTGGAGTATAGATATGCCCCCATTTTGGCGGAGTTGGTCTTTACCAATTCTGTTAGGAGGTGTGGTGGGTTTATTGGTAGTCGGAATGCTCTTTGTAGAACCTTTCCGAGTGCGAGTTGTCAGTATATTTGCTGACCGCCAAGATAGCAGTAATAATTTTAGAAAAAATGTCTGGGAATCTGTATTTCAGATGATCCGCGATCGCCCAATTACTGGTATTGGTCCTGGACACGCTTCTTTTAATCAGGTTTATCCTCTCTATCAACGTCCTCGGTTTACAGCTTTGAGCGCCTATTCTGTGTTTCTAGAAACGATTGTGGAAACTGGCTTTTTAGGTTTTACCTGTTTTATGTGGTTAATAGTCGTCACCTTTAATACAGGATTTTTGCAACTGCGACGATTACGAGAAACTAAAAATATCGAGGGCTTGTGGTTAATTGGGGCGATCGCTAGTATGCTAGGTACACTTTCCCAGGGTCTATTTGATACGGTCTTCTATCGCCCTGAAGTTAATACCCTCTGGTGGTTAATGGTGGCTTTAGTTGCCAGCTATTGGCAACCTTTGACTCGCAATAATCACGCTTAGGGCAGAGAGTAGAAGAGAGAAATTTTCTTCTTTCTTCCTCCTTCTTTCTTTCTTCCTCCTTCTTTCTTCCTCTTTCTCCTGACTCCTGACTCCTGACTCCTGACTCCTGACTCCTGACTCCTGACTCCTGACTCCTGACTCCTGACTCCTG
>JANMEE010000256.1:0-2797 GCA_031376645.1 Dolichospermum sp. OTE_75_concoct_329_sub
CACTGAAGATGGGACAGCCAACCTAGTTTATACATTCACTCGTACAGGTGTAAAAAGCAACGCTTTAAGCGTTAACTATAGCATCGCTGGTACAGCAGTCGGTGGCGACTATACAGGTGCAACACCAGTAGCAGGAACAACTATTACCTTTGCAGCGGGCGCAAGTACAGCGACTCTCATTATTGACCCGACATCAGATACTATATTTGAAGGTGATGAAACCGTCGCTTTAAAATTGTTGACAGGAACAGGTTACAGCGTTGGGACAACGACTACGGTTACAGGAATTATTCTCAATGATGACCTGACTGCTTCAACTACAACCACCTTACCCACAAATTTCACAACCCTCACCCTAACGGGAACATCTGATATCGACGGTACAGGTAACGCAGGTGATAACGTTATTACTGGTAATAGTGGTAATAACATTCTTGATGGTAGTGCTGGTAATGATACCTATCTCTTTGCCCTAACTACTGCCGCTGGATTGGGTAGCGACACCATCAAAGACGTATCTGGTACAGATACTATTAGCTTTGCAGGTACTCCTGCCACAGTATCAAATATCCGCCTAAATCTCAGTATCATCTCTACTCAAACCGTTGGTGCTGGTACACGAATTACATTGGATTCCGGTAATGCAATTGAAAATGCAATTGGTGGTGATGGTGATGACCGCTTAATCGGTAATGCTCTCAACAACTACTTAGAAGGTGGTCTAGGTAATGACCTCTTAGCTGGTGGTACTGGTGATGACATCCTATTTGGTGGTTTAGGGAATGACACTCTGACTGGTGGAGATGGTAATGACATCCTGATCGGTGGTTTGGGTACTGACATTTTCTTTGGTGGTGTGGGTAATGACCAATTTCAGTATACTGGAAGTGCTGCTTTTAACGCAAACGTTAATGGAGTAGCAACCATTGCTGATTTCGTCTCAGTAAGTGACAAGTTAGTTCTCAGTAAGACAGTATTTGCTTCTCTAACCAGTGATATTGGTATAGGATTTAGCAATAGTTCAGAATTTGACTATGTTCAAGATGATGTGCTTGCAGGAAGTAGCAGCGCAAAGATTGTTTATAGCCTCAGTAGTGGTAGTCTCTTCTATAACCAAGATGGAGCGACTGCTGGCTTTGGTACAGGTGGTGAGTTTGCCATTTTAGATCCCTTGGCTCCTACTGATTTCCAGTTAATTGTTTAATCTGGAGTTAAGATACCAGTTTTTAGAAGCAATAACCTAGTTTATTGATTTTATTGTGGCGGGGAAGTTTTACTTCCTCGCTTTTTTAATTTTTTTTTGCCTTGATCAGCTAAAAAATATCTAATTTGCATAATCGAATTAAACATAACTCTTGTGGTGTGGGTATCTTGACCGCCCAACTTATGCAAATTAAATGCTGATTAGCTGATTGCAATCCTTTAGTTATAGAATTAAAACTATGCTGCATTTAACCGAATTTGATATTAGTCTAAATATTTAGGAAATTTTCAACTCAAGGTGTATTTTATGAGGTTACGATCACTGTACTTGATTTTTATAGCTGGTTTTATTGGATTGCTTTCTTGGGTATGGACTCCCACCGCTTTAGCATTAACACAGATTAAATTATCCGATATTTCTTACCACGATTGTCCATTGGAACTAGCAACTGGAATAGTGGGTAGCAGTGGTTCAAATTCTGCTGCTTGCTTTATAGTTACAGGTAAAGCAGAAAATAGCACGCGAAAAACAGTTTATGATGCGGATATTTTTGGGCGTATATATGATGCTAATGGTGACTCAACCCTACAAAATCGGACTCGTCTGGGTTTAATAGCGGAAGTTCCTCCAGGTGTGAGTGATTTTGAATTGAGAATTACTGTACCTAGTAATCAACCTTTACCATTGCAGCTTAAACAGTTTAAAGCTGCTGGTTTTAGCGGACGAGTGAGAAGATAGGTAACACCGGAACACCGGAATAGGGGGAGAATTTTGGTTATTCCTTCTTTTCTCCTGAATCGGTGACTGGGCGCAGACCCTGCGCCCCTATGTCCTGACTTAAAATCCTTGTACCAAGGTGGCACGAGCTAGACTATCCAAAATACCACCAACTATGTTCAATGCCAAAAATGCTAGGATAGGGGAAAAATCCATGCCACCCAAGGGGGGAATTATGGAGCGAAATAGATTGAGGTAGGGATCACTAATTTGGCTTAAAGCCGCAAATGGTTGATTTGACCAGTCAACAGTGGGAAACCAAGTCAACAGGACTCGAATAATCAGCAAATAGCTGTACAAAGAAACAAAGGTAGCTAGGGTTGTAATTAGTAAATTCATGGATGGGTAACTTTCCTATTAAATGTCAAAAATAGATTCATGGTTGATTTTAATTTAGCTCACTTCATGTTGTGCAGCCAATCAACATAACTAAGGGAAGATTCAAGAATGTTCATAAAACCTCGTGGGAAGTGGGAAACTCAGTCCCTTTAGGGACCAGAGGGAAGCGGCACTTCGACAAGCTCAGTGACCACTCAAGGGATTTTAATCCCCGTCAATTCTAAAATGCGTAATCGTAGCCATCTTTGCGGTGAATGATTTTGCAGTATTTATAACTAATACCCTGAACTAATTTTGATGCGGAAATATTGAAAGAACCTGTTGCTCTAACTGCAACACGACCAATATATTTACAGATTTTTTTCCCAGTAGTAACAATTGCTTTCACAATATCACCGGTCTGAAAACCTTTAACAAATTTAGTTCTCGGCACATATCGAGATGGAAAACCAAACTTGTCAGTCCGACACATTTGAC
>JANMEE010000281.1:0-7383 GCA_031376645.1 Dolichospermum sp. OTE_75_concoct_329_sub
TGATTCTTCTAGAAACAAAATTTACCATCTAATTTTCTTTATATCCATTTACTAGCTTGATACTAATATACTAATAGCATCCTCTTTTTGTATTCATATAAGTTACATTTTGTCAAAATAAATTAGATGCGTTTCCCCTGGTGGTGTATCTAACTGACTGAGGGCAGTTAAAAAAGCAAATATATTGATAATATCGTTGTCTTTCATAGTGAATTTGGTAGAAAGTAGATATAAAAAACTGGTGGCTTAATTTTATTTGACATCATTTAGGTTAATATTAATCAAACTTTTCAATGTCTACCCTAAATAGCTGAATAGATTGTGAAGGCTTTTAAGTATCATGTACGACAATATATGTAAATATCTCGCGGAAAATTTTAGAGACGATTTAGCAACATGGTTGCTAGGTTCACCAATTAAATTAACCGAACTTAGCCCTACAGAGTTATCAAACGAACCAATTCGGGCTGATTCACTAATATTATTGCAGTCGGATAATTTAGTGTTACATATCGAATTTCAAACAGACCCTAAAGATAATATACCATTTAGGATGTTAGATTACCGGGTGAGAGCATACCGGCGATTCCCTCATAAAGAAATGCGTCAAGTAGTGATTTATTTGCGGAAAACAGGTTCTGAGTTAGTCTACAAAAACAGTTTTAAGTTAAGCAATACATACCATGATTTTGAAGTTATCCGTCTATGGGAGCAACCAACAGAAAGGTTTATGAGCGTTCCTGGGTTATTGCCATTTGCTGTGCTAAGTCAGACAAAAGATCCTACAATGGTATTGAGCCAAGTAGCACAAGCGGTGGCAGCAATTAAAGACCAACAGCAACAACAAGATATAGCCGCTGCCAGCAGCATTTTAGCAGGGCTGGTGCTAGATGGGAATGTAATTAAGAAAATCTTTAGGAGTGAGATGATGCGCGAATCAGTGATTTATCAAGAAATTCTTGAAGAAGGTGAGGCCAAAGGTATAGCCAAAGGTGAAGCCAGAGGTAAGGCTGAAGGTAAGGCTGAAGGTAAGGTTGAAGGTAAGGTTGAAGGTAAGGCTGAAGGTAAGGCTGAAACAGCAAGAAAGGTGGCTTTAAATTTGTTGGGAATCGGTATGAGTTTAGAACAAGTTGCTCAAGTTACTGAATTGTCTATTGAGCAGGTTCGGGTTTTGCAACAGGAGATTAAATCATAAAATTATGCGCGAATCAGTGATTTATCAAGAAATTCTTGAGCAGGGTAAAGCCAAAGGTATGGCTGAAGGTAAAGCTGAAGGTAAAGCCAAAGGTATGGCGGAAACAGCAAGAAAGATAGCTTTAAATTTGTTGGGAATTGGGATGAGTTTAGAACAAGTTGCTCAAGTTACTGAATTGTCTATTGAGCAGGTTCGGGTTTTGCAACAGGAGACTATTTAGGCTGATTAAATATCTTTCAGAACCCAGATTTCTTGAAGAAGTCGGGGTTTTTTGTTGGTTTTAAATTAAGTTAAAAGCCTGTAATGGTAAAACCTGCCCAATAATAAGGGTTGGCATATAGTTTTTGCTGTTTCTCGGCTATGGACATTGATGGTATGGCTTTAATATATGAGCGGATAAATGGACGTAGTGGTTCTTCTTCTCTGGGTAGTTTGGAGAAGATTAATTTATAAATTCTCTCTAGTTTGGCAAATGTTAAATTAGATAACCATTTTTGAGATTTTTTTAAAGCAATGGCTGGTGGGTGGCCTTTTTTTAGTTGCCAATAAAAGTAAATCATAAAAAAGCCGCTGGAGATGTCGGGTACAGTCCATAGTGTACTAATGACAGTGTTTACTCCTTGGGCAAGAAAGGCGCTGACTAAACCTACATATTCGGCGGTGATGGTTTGTTGGTTGGTAATGGCTGTTTCACAAGCGGAAAGGGTGACGAGTTGATATTTGTTTAAGTTGGGAATGTTGTAAATTTCTTCTAGTGTTAATAAGTCTTCGCCGCTTAATGCTAAGGCAGATTTTTGGGGATTGTTGAAGTTATAAAAACCATGTCCGGTGAAGTGCAGAATACCGTGATTATTTTGCAAGGCGTTGATAACTTCTTGCTTGGTGGCTTCGTTTTGGGCGAGTTGTTGAGAAATTGGGAATAGTTGATTAATGGCGGCTGATTCTATTTCTGCGTATGGTAAGCTGCCGTAGTCTTTATGATTGGGGTTTTCGATGCTGAGTATGGGTAATTGATGAATTGGGGTGGGGTTGGGGTTGATTTTTTTTAAGTTAATCCCCATTTGGGCGCTGGGTAGGTAGGTAATGGTGAAGTTGGGGGGAAATATTGCATGGAGTGGAAAAAGGTGTAAGTCTCGGTGGGGAATTAAAATTAGTTGCTGAATTGATGGATGATTTTTGGGGGAGACGTTCCATGGAACGTCTCTACATTCTTGATTGGATTCTTGATCATTGATAATGTTAACAATGGCGTTTATGTCGAGAATTTCGCTGAGTTGTTGCAGTGTTGATGGTAGGTGATCTTGCCATGTGGGTTGTGCTTCTGGTGGGGAATCTTTACCTTTGCGGTGGTTGCTGTATTCTTCGTTCCAGGTTTTTGTCCAGGTTTCAAATTGCTGTAAACGCTGGTTGGAGGTTTGGAGGATGATTGGTTGGCTGTTCTCGGTGAGGATGAAGGTGTGAAGGGCGTAGGGACTGAGATGCCAGAAAACTATGGCTGTGGTGGGATTGAGAAGTTGTTGGATTTGGGCTAGTCTGGGTTGATTAGGTTTGGAAGTTGAATCTTCAAGCAAATCAGGTAACAGCCAACCTAAACAGGCGTTTTTACCTTCCTCTGCTAACTCTAAGGCTGCACACCAGTTACCAGACTGCACTGCTGAATCAACGGTGAATTGTTGAAAACTTACAAATTTTAAGGTTAGTTGTTTTTTCTGGGTTGGGTTTTGACATTCATCTAACAAGCGTCTTGATAAATCTGTTCCTAGTCGTTGCAGTTCTTGCGCTTCGGTTGTTTCGCCCAAATGCAAATGGACGCAAATTAAGTCTCGTAAAACCTCAAGGCGCAATTGGGGAAAATCTGCCACTGTCAGGAATTTGAGGGACTCATTATAACTTTTAACGGCTTTGCGGTAATAGGTGCGGGGGTGGCGTTGGCTTAAACCTTGGAAATAGTGAGCATTACCAGTATATTGATGTAATAAACCTTAAGCTTCTGGTTGGGGACAATATTTCAACCCTTCTTCATAACTTGCCAATTTGCCATCATAGCCACGCTGGTTAAGTTGAGGATTTCTTCTAGCCACAGCACTTGATAAACTCAGGAAGGGATCACAACCAAGTGATTGTCCGGCTACAACACCCCGATTTAACCAAGCTAGGTGGTAGTCAGGTTGAAATTGGAGAGCTTTGTCATAGGATGTGATCGCATCTTCATTTCTTCCTAAATTCCACAAGGCATTGCCCCGGTTACCCCAAGCTTCGTGTGAATCAGGTTTAAATTGGATAGCTTGGTCATAAGAAGCGATCGCCTCTTCATTTCTTCCTAAATTATTCAAAGCAGCGCCCCGGTTGTGCCAAGCGTCGTGGAAATCAGGTTTAAATTTTAGAGCTTTGTCACAGGATGTGATCGCCTCTTCATACCTCCCTAAATTACTCAACAAGACAACGCTCCGGTTGTACCAAGCGTCGTGGAAATCAGGTTGAAATTGGAGAGCTTTGTCATAGGATGCGATCGCCTCTTCATTTCTTCCTAAATTCCTCAAGGCATTACCCCGGTTGCTCCAAGCATGGTGGTCATCAGGTTTAAATTGGAGAGCTTTTTCAAAGGATGCGATCGCTTCTTCATATTTTTTTAATCCATCACATAACACCGCACCCCGTCCGTTCCAAGCATCGTGGTAATCAGGTTTAAAATGCACAGCCTGCTCGTAGGAGGCGATCGCTTCTTCATACCTCCCTAAATTCCCCAAAGCAACGCCCCGGTTGCTCCAAGCATAGTGGTAATCAGGTTTAAATTGGAGAGCTTTGTCATAGGAGGCAACTGCTTCTTCAAAATTTCCCGCCATATATTGCTCATAACCCCGATTTAACCAAGTTTCCGCTTCCCTAACTTCCTCTATTTCTTCACTTGCAGATGGGATAACAACATCATTCCTTTCCTCTGGTTGCAACTGCACCCCAATCTGATAAGCCACTGCACCTAAATCCATCCCCAAATCACGCAACTGTACCAAACGCCTACCTAACTCCTGATTGGGCGCATCAGCAACTAATAACCTTTCCCCAAACCCCCGCAACCAAATAATTAACTCAGGCTCAGTCACACCATTGACAGCTAATAAGCCCTTGACTCCTCCCCTGGTCAACCCCTGTTCAACCTCAGCCAACAACCGAAAAAATAAAGCCTCATAATCAGCATCAGTTAACCGTCGCGCTGGTTTTACTTCCACAGGTGCAGAAATGGGTTTTTTAATAAATACACGCCGCCACAACTTTTTAAGCCACTGCCAAATCCGTCTGAGCATGGTTGCTAACTCACATCGCTACGGAACATTTTAGCAACTTCCGTACATTTGCAGTTAATCTTTGCCAACCAGGAAAAACCATCATAATGGATTCTTTCTCCTGACTCCCATTCCTAACAAACCTAATGATGTCGTGAGGCATTGATCAGAAAAACCTATTGTAAAATGTTTGCAAAGAGTTCACGGTGAACTGACTCAATAATTTCTTAAATTCCCGAAAAACTCTTAATATCTTCTTTAGGAGTGAAGACAAAATCTCAGACTACCCTTAAAGGGAAAGGATCTGCAAGCAGAAGAGCCAAACCCAAACAAAAGATTTAACCTGAACTATGACACTACAAAGCTTTGGTGTGATTGGATTAGCAGTTATGGGCGAAAATATCGCTCTTAACGTAGAAAGAAATGGCTTCCCAATTGCAGTTTACAACCGCTCTCGTGAAAAAACCGATGCCTTCATGGCACACCGCGCTCCAGGACGGAACGTAAAAGCTGCTTTTAGCCTCGAACAATTTGTGGCCTCATTGGAACGTCCCCGCAAAATTTTGGTGATGGTACAAGCTGGTAAGCCTGTTGATGCAGTAATTCAACAGCTTAAGCCTTTATTACAAGAAGGCGATATCATTATTGACGGTGGTAACTCTTGGTTTGAAGATACTGATAGACGGACTCAGGAATTAGAACCCATTGGTTTACGCTATGTCGGTATGGGTGTGAGTGGTGGTGAAGAAGGCGCGTTGAATGGTCCTTCTCTCATGCCTGGTGGGACAAAAAGCTCCTACGAGTACCTCTCCCCCATTTTCAATAAAATCGCGGCTCAAGTTGATGATGGTCCTTGTGTAACCTACATTGGGCCTGGTGGTTCTGGCCACTATGTGAAAATGGTTCACAACGGTATTGAGTACGGTGATATGCAGTTAATTGCAGAAGCCTACGACTTGCTGAAAAATGTGGGTGGTTTAAATGCAGCACAACTTCATGAAGTGTTTGCTCAATGGAATACAACTGACGAACTCAATTCATTTTTGATTGAGATTACCGCCAATATTTTCCCCTACGTTGATCCAGACACCAAGATTCCGCTTGTTGACTTGATTGTTGACGCAGCCGGTCAAAAGGGAACTGGTCGTTGGACTGTACAAACTGCTTTAGAATTGGGTGTAGCAATTCCGACAATTACAGCGGCTGTAAATGCCCGGATTATGTCTTCTATTAGAGATGAACGGATTGCTGCTTCTAAGATCATCACCGGACCTAATGCTAAGTATGGTGGTGATATCAAGGCTTTTGTGAACATGGTGCGTGATGCTCTTTATTGTTCCAAAATCTGTTCTTATGCTCAAGGTATGGCACTGTTATCTACAGCTTCCAAAACTTACAATTGGGAATTAAATCTGGGCGAAATGGCACGGATTTGGAAAGGTGGTTGTATTATTCGGGCTGGCTTCTTGAATAAGATTAAGAAAGCATTTGACGAAAATCCAGCTTTACCTAACTTGTTGTTAGCACCTGAATTTAAACAAACAATTCTGGATAGACAAGCTGCTTGGCGTGAAGTTATTGTAACTGCTGCTAAGTTGGGTATTCCTGTTCCCGCTTTTAGCGCTTCTTTAGATTACTTCGATAGTTACCGCCGCGATCGCTTGCCACAAAACTTAACACAAGCACAACGCGACTACTTCGGCGCACATACCTACAAACGGACTGACAAAGAAGGTAGTTTCCACACTGAGTGGGTTCCCATTGCTGAAGCTAAGAAGTAAAATCCTTCTGGTTAAGCTTTCAAGTTAATTCTTGTCATTGATTTCGGCAAGATTGCCCGTAGGGGCGGGGTTTCCCCGCCCTTAATTGTAAGATTAATACTAACCTTATGATGACAAAATATTTAGGATGGATAGCCTAAAAAGTTTTGTATATGTCTTAAATTACCTGCTGAATATGGGATTCTAAATTCCGCCCTGTGGTTAACGTATTAAGCGACCATCTTCCATATTAATAATTCTGTCTGCAATATCTAAAATTCGGTTATCGTGAGTAACTATTAAAATAGTACAATTCTGTTCTTTTGCTAATTGCTGCATTAAATTAACTACATCTCGTCCTGATTTACTATCTAATGCCGCCGTAGGTTCATCAGCTAATACTAACTTAGGATGACTCACCAAAGCGCGAGCAATGGCTACCCGTTGCTTTTGTCCCCCGGAAAGATCAGAGGGGTAATAATTAATTCTATCTGCCAATTTCACAGCAGAAAGCATTGTTTCTGATTGGATATAGGATTCCCATTGAGAAATATTGTCTTGTAATTCTAAAGACATTTGAACATTTTGTATAGCTGTTAGGAAATCTAGTAAGTTATGGGCTTGAAAAATATAGCCAATTTTTCGACGGACTTGAACTAATTCTTCATTACTAGCACCTAATAATTCCTGTTCATTAAATTTTAAACTTCCCTCTTGTACAGAACGCAAACCACCAATTAATGTTAATAACGTAGTTTTTCCTGAACCAGAAGGTCCAGTCATAATCACAATTTCTCCAGCTTTGATAGTTAAATTAATATCAAACAAAGTTTGAGTAACTAATTTACCATGACCAAAGTAATGATTAAGATTTGCGATTTCCAAAATATTGCTGTTAGGTAAATATTGCATCATTGGGTAATTAAATTTGTAGGTTGGGTTGACGAGAGGAAACCCAACATGATTATATGATTCAAATTTTGTTGGGTTATGCTATCGCTTAACCCAACTTACAATTTGAGATATAGGAATCATAAATGATATTTGAAAAATTTTAAGTAGGGTGGGCATTGCCCACCGGATAAGAGTTTTGGTGGGCAATGCCCACCCTACGGATATTTAAAAAATCAAATAGGAGTCCTATATG
>JANMEE010000283.1:0-25502 GCA_031376645.1 Dolichospermum sp. OTE_75_concoct_329_sub
GACCCCCCATTATTGACAAAACTCTTTTTTCCCAAAATCCCATACAAATAACTTATCTAAGATCCCCGACTTCTTGAAGAAGTCGGGGATCTAAGCGCCTAACTTTTAACTAGTAGGGTTAGCAGAAGGTTCACGGTAGGCTGTTTTCAACTTAGGTTTAACACTACCACCACCGATAATGCGTTTTTCATCGTTGCCCTTACCTTCTTTTGACCAAGAAGAACGGCCACCACGTCCACCACCACCGGAACTACGTCTTTCTGGTTCACGGTCTCCTCCACCATCACCACGTTTGTTAATTCTGGGTTTAGGAGTTGGGCTTTCGTCAACAGGCAGATCCACACCTGACAACAACCAAGCGGGACGAGTTTGATCGTAGGCAATTTGTAAAGCAGCAGCAGCGATCGCATGAGCATCGTATTGCTCAATCATTTCGCTGATAATGGGCAAGAAGGAAGCTAACCGTTCACCAGTTAAAGCTTCTGCAACTTGTGCTTTCAACTTCTGAATGTGCTGCGCTTCAATCTGTGCCTTGGTAGGAATAGAGAGAATTTGCCAAGTTTGACGATTATGGCGTTCAAATGCCTGTTGTTTGCGGCGTTCAAAAGATTGGACTAAAGAAATTGCAGTTCCTTCTTTTCCAGCCCGACCAGTCCGACCAATGCGGTGAACATAAGTTTCCACACTATCGGGTAAATCAAAGTTGATCACATGAGAAAGTTGATCAACATCCAAACCACGGGCTGCAATATCAGTAGCTACAACCCAACGAACTTGACGGTTACGAAAACGGATTAATAAACGTTCCCGCGCTTGTTGGGACAAATCACCATGATATTCATCCACACTATGACCAGCAGATTGCAATTGACTTGTTAATTCTGCGGCTGTGCGACGGGTGCGAACAAAGATTAAAGCTGTTTCTGGATCTTCCATTTCCAGAATTGGTTGCAAAGCTTTAGCTTTTGTCCAATGACGGGGAATCATGTAAGCCACTTGATTAATTTTATTTGGTGCGGCTTTGGGTTGTTCAACGGTGACAGTGACCGGTGAGTTCAAAAATCTATTTACCAACATCCGAATTGATGGTGGCATTGTCGCTGAAAATAATGCTGTTTGGCGTTCTTCAGGTGCTTGGGAAAGAATTCTTTCCACATCGTCAATGAAGCCCATGCTTAACATTTCATCAGCTTCATCCAAGACAAACCACTTGACCTGATCCAACTTCAAGTTACCACGATCAAGTAAATCTATCACCCGTCCTGGTGTCCCCACAACGATTTGCGCCCCACGTCTGAGTTGCATAATTTGACGGTCAATTGATTGACCACCATAAATAGCTGCCGCTTTTAAGTAACTGTTACCAATAAACTGGGAAACAGCCGCATGAACTTGAATTGCTAACTCACGGGTTGGGGTTAATACTATTGCTTGTACAGCTTTGAGATTTTCATCTAACCGTTCTAAAATTGGTAGAGAAAAAGCTGCGGTTTTGCCTGTTCCTGTTTGTGATTGACCAACTACATCCCGACCATTTAATAGTTGAGGAATAGCTTGGGTTTGAATATTTGTAGGTTCAGTAAAACCCATGTTTTCTAATAGTTGAGACCGTTCTGGAGAAATACCTAATTCTTGAAATGATAAATTCATTAATGCTCCTAGATTTGATTGTAAATTTTGCACTTGATAAACCGATACTTATTTGTAAATTAAGTCTTATACAACAGTAGATAGCAGACGGGAAGATAATCTATCACTATTGATAACTTGACCATAAAGGTCATACGCATCGGCACTTTGAATCGCTACTTTGACGATAGTTCCTAGCCTGGCCTCGCCTTTAACATAGACTTGACCATCAACTTCAGGAGAAAATCTCCCAGAACGACCAATTAATTCTCCACTTCCCGGATTTTCTTGCTCAATCAGGACATCAACTATTTTGCCGACTTCCTGTTGATTTTTCTGGAAGGAAATTGGCTGTTGTAATTCCATCAGTTGATCATGGCGTGCTGCCATTATTTCTGCGGGAATTTGATTGGGTAGATTGAAGGCAGGAGTTTCTTCTTCTGGTGAAAAAGTAAAGACACCAACATGATCAAATCTATGTCGTTGGGTAAACTCTAATAGATGCTGAAAATGCTCCTGTGTCTCTCCAGGAAAACCAACTATAAATGTGGTTCTTAGCACTGCTGATGGTAGAGCAATTTTGAGCCGTTCCATAATCCCATCATTTATCTGTCCTTGCCAAGGACGATTCATGGCGCGGAGAATTTCTGGATGGGAATGTTGGAGAGGCAAATCCAAATATGGCAAACAATTGGGGGTTTCTTGGATAGCAGCAATCACATCCGGTGTTAATCCGGTGGGATAAGCGTAGTGCATCCTAATCCAAGGTACATCTACTTTTCCTAAAGCTCGCAGCAATTCGGCTAATTTTGGTTTCCCGTAAATATCTAAGCCGTAATTGGTGGTGATTTGGGAAATGAGAATTATTTCTTTAACACCTTGACTTGCCAGTTGTTGAGCTTCGGCAACTATTGATTCAATGGTACGCGATCGCTGATTTCCTCGCAAATGGGGAATAATACAAAATGCACACCGATAATCACAGCCTTCAGCCACTCGCAGGTAAGCTACTCCTTCAGTGGTTGTCCGATACCGGGGTGTGGTTTCATCGGCAATATAAGTGGGTTCGGCAGTAATTTCTTTAACTCTCTCTCCCTGCTCTACTCGCTCAATGACATCAACTATTTTGTGATAATCGCCTGTCCCCACTACCGCTACTGCTTCTGGCAATTCTTCCAATAATTTTTCTTGAAAGTGTTGCGCCATGCAGCCGGTAATGACGATCTTTTTATTGGCTTCCGCTAGTTCTACTAGGGTTCTGACTGACTCCTGTCGAGCCGCTTCGATAAAACTACAGGTATTGACAATGACGTAATCTGCTACTTCTTCGTTACTATCTACACCATAGCCGGCTTCTACTAGCAACCCTAACATATGTTCCGTATCAATTCGATTTTTCTCGCAGCCCAGGTGAGAAATGGCAATCGTTGGCTTTTCACCCATATTTTGAATAAATCTTCCGTTTTTCCTTGTTAATTAACATTCCAGCATTGGATCGGAAATACATAAATATTAGGATATTACAGATAAATAAAGTACACAGTTTTAACCTATGTAACCAAAAATCAAGGGGATTTTACTCCTAACTCTTGACTTCTCCTAATAATTCCCACCCAATTACCCGCTACTAATTACCAGATTTAACCTATATAACTAGCAACTTTAACTAGTAAAAGCCAAACTACAACCTTTGCCTATCATTTTGATAGAGGCCATGATACTTCTACTAATTTGTTTCCCAGGGTAATCTTAAGTGTCTTTGGGTAAGTCTGACACTCATAATATTTTTAACAATTCGCTTAATGGTATTTTGTATTACCGCAGCGTGGGGGTTGTTAATTTACCCGTTGGGAAGCCGACCAAGAGGTCTGTTTTGAGAAGCCGCTACCCAACTGGGGAAATCGCAATGGCGACTACGCCTATCAAGCAGTAATGCTACTCGGACATTTATAATTAAATGCCGGGAAGCTGCCTTGCATCTTGTGAGTGGCAAACTCCTCTTGTCATCAGATTCTATCTTAACATATCTTATGGAAGGTTGAAAGTTAATTTCCATCTTGGGGAGGAGGTAATAACCTGTCCATAAAAAAACTGGTGAGGACTTACTCTCCAAAGAAAGGAAAATTTTTACCTGCCACCTGCTATATCTAGTTTAAGCAAAGAAATAGGTAATTGGTGAAATTACTATCTTTTATCTGTTTCCTGTTCCCGAAAGCAATTTATATTAGTACAAGAAGACAAGCGGCTGCAATGCCCAGAGAAGCTAAATTTTTTTATTTGATTCTCGCTGTCTAGTTATTGATACCATTTTGTTGCCCCCTCGTCTGGAGAGTGGGAATAGACAAGCGCTCCAGACTGTGACAAATAAATTAAAGCCGTGGACTTATATCAGTTATTTAAAACTCGAACACCGATTATTGGCGTAGTACATTTGCTACCCCTTCCTACTTCAGCCCGTTGGGGAGGTAGTCTCAAAGCCGTAATTGACCGCGCCGAACAAGAAGCCACAGCCCTTGCTAGTGGAGGAGTAGATGGGATTATCGTTGAGAATTTTTTTGATGCCCCTTTTACAAAGAATCAAGTTGACCCCGCTGTTGTCAGTGCCATGACTGTAGTTGTCCAACGAATACAGAATTTGGTAACGGTGCCTCTGGGGTTAAATGTGTTACGCAATGATGGCAGAAGTGCGATCGCTATTGCTAATTGTGTTAATGCACAATTCATGAGAATTAATGTACTTACAGGTGTGATGGCAACTGACCAAGGATTAATTGAAGGGGAAGCCCATCAATTACTGCGATATCGGCGGGAATTAGGATCTGATGTGAAGATTTTTGCTGATGTTTTAGTAAAACACGCCCGGCCGTTGAGTTCTCCTAATCTCACTGTTGCTGTAAAAGATACTATTGAAAGAGGTTTGGCTGATGCGGTAATTTTATCTGGTTGGGCTACAGGTAGTCCTCCTGACCAAGAAGATTTGGAATTAGCGACTGCTGCGGCTGCTGGTACTCCTGTGTTTATTGGTAGTGGTGCAAGTTGGGAAAATGTTGGCACTCTGCTACAAGCAGCAGATGGTGTGATTGTTTCTAGTTCTCTCAAACGTCATGGTCAAATTCAGCAACCAATAGACCCCATTCGCGTCAGTCAATTTGTAGAAGCTGCTCGTAGAGCAGATATCGTAAGTGTCTGAACTATGATTTTTGTGATTTAAATGATTAAGAGGATGTTTGGAAAGTATTTTAAAACATTCTCTCAATTACCAATTACCAATTACCAATTACCAATTACCAATATTATGATTCGTCGTCGTTCTACTCCTTGGATTCATAAATGGTCGCGGCCGATGATTGGAGCGATCGCTGGATTTGGTATCCTGAATACAGGTTATCTCACATATGAAAAACTCACCGGTAGCACTCCGGTTTGTACTACACCAGAAAATGTTAAGGGTTGTGTGGATGTCCTTTCTAGTCCTTGGGCTACGGTTTTAGGTCAACCATTACCTGTATTTGGTTTATTGGCATACATTGGGATGTTCATATTGGCTTTAGCTCCCTTAGCACTAAACCCAGGAGAAAATCACAAAAGTCAAAAACAATTAGAAAATTGGACTTGGTGGTTGCTGTTTGTGGGAGCGATCGCTATGTCAGTTTTCAGTGGATACTTAATGTATGTTCTGGCATTTCAACTCAAAGCTTTATGTCTTTACTGTATTGCTTCTGCCTTGTTTGCATTAACTATGTTAGTGTTAACCGTCATGGGTAGAGATTGGGAAGATATTGGACAACTTTTATTTACGGCTTTGATTGTGGCAATGGTGACACTAATTGGGACTTTAGGGGTTTATTCTCAAGTCAATCCATCAGGTAATATTACTGAATCAACTGATGGAAAACCGACAGCCATTACCTTTACTCCGAAAGAACAACCAAATCCTGAATTTGGCTGGGAAATTACTACTAAATCTGGTGAAGCAGAAATCGCCTTAGCCCAACATCTTGTAAAATCTGGTGCTAAGGAATATGTGGCTTATTGGTGTCCGCACTGTCACGAACAAAAGCTACTTTTTGGTAAAGAGGCTTATAACATCATGAGTGAAAAGTCTACGGTAGAGTGTGCGGCTGATAGTCCTAAAGGTAAACCAGAATTATGTAAAGCTGCAAAAATCGAAGGTTTTCCAAGTTGGATTATTAATGGTAAAACCTATAGCGGAGTCCAAACTCTAGAGGAACTAGGAAAAATCACAGGTTATACAGGTCCAAAAAACTTTAAATACTTCCGTTAACACCCAATGCTATGGGGCATTATAGCGGTATAAACCCGAATGAGATAAAGTCAGTAAATCAAAAACCGTAGGGGCGCAGGGCCTGCGCCCTCTGTTATATTATCCCTCTGTTATATTAAACTCAACTTTTACGTGCGATTCCAGCCTAAATCTATTTAAGAATAAAGTTTGTGATCTGGATCTAGCCAAACAATATAAAACACATTCTCAATAAAAAAACCATGAACTCTACCATATTCGTTAGATGAAAGTTGAAACTGATATGGTGTATCTACTAACTGTTCTTCATTGAGAAGACCAAAACCATTTTCAGTGGTATCTTTCCAGTTTATAGGATGACAACGCAAATTTTTGGCATTCTTTACCGTCATTTCGTTGACTGTCATACTTGATAAATCCCGCAATCTCTGAAGCAAAGTTTGTAAATATTTAGCATCTTTATCTTTAATTGAAAACTTATTATTATCATATTGAAAATAAGTATAGGAGAAACTAATTCCTTTCGTACTTTCAATTTTTGTAGGGTTTATCCCTAGTGATGAACTTTGATTAATATTCAGTTTTTTAATTTTATTCTTTTTCTGCGGCACGTTGCTTGTAATACTCCCTCATTGACTCTTTACTAATAATTGCATTACAGGGGGCATCCATAGGCAGATTACCTCTAGCCTTAATCCAAGGATCTTCTCGATGAATCATTTGCTCTAACTCAAAAGTATCACAACCGAAATAAATTTCTGTTACTTGTTCCAAAAACTCCTTAATTTCATCAGAGAAATTTGGTTTTTCAACTTCTTTTAAAATTGGCATCCATGCAAATTGTTTATATTGTTCATATAATTTGGGAATTACTGAACCATGAATCCATGCTTCAAAATCATCATCAAATAAAGGTTGATCATAAATAGCTAAATACCAAGCCTGAGCATAATAAACAAGTTTTTGCAGTTTCAAATTGCTGATATATGAGCCTGTTTCTCTAGCTTGCCAAATAAAGTAATTAGCAATTGTTTCTGCTGTTAATTGTGAAGTTTTGACTGTTGAAATCATGATACTAATTTAAACATATAGAGCGGTATGCACTTGAAGGAGATACAGTCAGTAAATCAAAAACCCGTAGGGGCGCAGGTTCTGCGCCCTCGACTGTGTTGCATCCAACCAATAACTGCTACATTCCATTTTATCTCAAATTCAAGCGATGCCTATGTCGCTCTACTTCATAAGACCTCGTGCTATCCATTACCCACATCTTTCTTAATATTTGAAAGCATTGTCCCACAAGGCTTTCAAGCCTCAATTCACAAACTGTAACAATCCTTATTGACAGGATTATTGACAATAAAAAAGCGAGAAATCCAAGCATAGTAAGGATTGGAGCAATTGCTCACAAAAGTGTTGAGAAAGATCCGGGTAATGGATAGCTTCCCTACAAGGGAATGGGGATTTTAAAGCCTCTCTCCTTATAGGGGATAGGTTTACAAGAGGGGTTAATTTATACCTTGAAAACTTTTAAAACACCCTCTTATTTACCCATTACCCACTTCTGATTTTTAACAAGAGTATGAAATTGCCAATTAGGATCAGTTTGGGGATAATCTAAACGGTAATGTCCACCTCGGCTTTCGGTTCTAAAAACAGCACTTTTAAGAATTAATTCCGCCACATCTAATAAATTACGAGTTTCTGCCCAAAGCCGTAATTCCTTTTCAATATGTGGCTGATGAAAATTAACTGATTGCGTAGGCTGTAAACTCAATAATAATTGACTTAAAGGTAAAGCTGCAAAATCTTCTTGCCAAGATTTAATTTGAGAAATGGCATTTTCTAAACTTGATTTTTCTCGACAAATACCCGCACTTTGCCAAACTACACGGGGTAAATTTTGGCGAACTTCTTCAAGTTGTTTTTGTTGATTTTCCCACTCACTTAGAGACGGGTTAACTTCAAAAATTTCAGTTTCAATATTGTTAACAGATTTCTGTTTGGCAATTATTAATTTTTCAGAGTCAATATTAGCCATTTGCGCCCCAAATACAATACATTCCAATAGAGAATTACTGGCCAAACGATTAGCACCATGTACCCCCGTACTAGCAGTTTCCCCAATGGCATATAAACCGGGAATATTTGTACAGTTCATCACATCTGCAAGGATACCACCCATCCAATAATGGGCAGCAGGAGAAACAGGAATGGGTTGAGTAAAAACATCAATCCCCCAATGTTGACAAACATTAATGATGTTCGGGAAACGGTGGCGAATTTTGTCAGCCGGAATGGGCCGCATATCTAACCAGACATTCGCTGTAGCCATATCAGCAGCCGTTTTTTGTAAATGACTGAAAATAGCTCGACTAACCACATCACGCGGTGCTAGTTCGCCTGCTGGGTGGTAATCAAAGGCAAAACGTCGCCCAGTATCATCCACAAGATGCGCCCCTTCACCACGCACAGCTTCACTAATCAGAAAACGTCCTGGTTTACTCAAGGCTGTAGGATGAAACTGCACAAATTCTAAATCCCGCAGAATCGCTCCAGCCCGCCAAGCAATGGCTACACCATCACCTGTACTTACCTCTGGGTTAGTGGTTTGAGCAAATACTTGACCACCGCCACCAGTAGCTAAGATGACTGCGCCGGCTCTAATCCAGGTAATTTTCCCTTGATAAAATAGGCTAATTCCCAAACATTGACCTGTTTCCGATTCTATCCATAAACTCAGAGCTAAAGCTTGCTGAATTACTTTGATATTCTGACGACGCAGAACTTGATCTGTGAGGGTGGTGGTAACTTCTCTACCTGTGGTATCGGCTGCATGGAGAACGCGAGGACGAGAATGAGCTGCTTCTAGGGTTAAAGCCAAATTACTGTCATGACGATCAAAAGCTACCCCTAAGTTAACGAGGGATTGAATACAACTGGGGGCTTGTTCTGCGAGGAATTGGACAGCAGCAAAATCACATAAACCCGCGCCGGCTTTTAATGTGTCTTCAATATGCAGTTTGGGTGAATCTTCTGGGGCGACTGCTGCGGCTATACCACCTTGCGCCCAATCACTAGCGGAGAGGGAAACTGTTTCTTTAGTAATTAAGCCGACTTGTAAGAATTCTGGTAAACATAGGGCTGTGTATAGTCCTGCTGCACCAGCGCCGACTACTAAAATATCAAATTGGTTAGGAATATCTATATCAGACAAGGTATAACTATGATTTTTGGGATTTAGGTATTTGTTTCGTCAAACACAAAGAATACTATTGTAACCCAGGCAATTGTCCAGTGGGTAAATTGGGGACAAAATTATAGATTTTAAGCGATTACTAGGTTACGGTTTGCTATCACCCGAAGGAGTATCGCTAATCTTGTAGGTTAGGTTAAGAAACGAAACTCAACATTAACGATATAATGTCTAAAAAAGAACTGAAAACTATAAATTAACTATACAAATATTTCTAAAACTATAGATATTCGCTTCTATCATACACTTACTTCTAACATAGTGATGGGTAATGGGTAATTGGTAATATGTTTGAATTCACCAATTCCCAGTCCCCAGTCCCCAGTCCCCAATCCCCAGTCCCCAATCCCCAATACTTAGTTATCTGTAAATACCGTTGTTAATGCGGTCGTCGCCTTCGTTGAAATTAGGCTCGTATTCTGTCACTGTGAAGTTGACGAAGTTAGCTTGTAAACGTTCTTTTTGGGTATCGCTCAATCCTGGTAGATTTAATACATCTTCTACTTTTTCGTAGGGAGCATTAGCGATAATTTTCTTAGCCAAGGTGGGATACAGTCCAGGAAACTGTTGGAAAGCGGCGATATTGGTATTATTCAAATCAATTTTTTTACCAAAATCAGTTCCTAGCTTCATATCTGCTTTATTTTGGCGAGCAATTGCCAAAACAGGAACTTGATTGCCAGCAAAGCTATTAAAACTAATTGCTTGGGCGGTTTGAGAAGTTCCCAACATTCCCCAGCAACCTAGTAACAATGTGAACGCGGTTAATAAACGCACCAATCCTTTCATGATTTTTACCTCTTTTTTGCAAACAATAATAAAATTTTGCAGCCAAAAACTAGGAACTATAGGGCATAAGCCGGAAGTTTGGGGAGGTTAGAGCAGTTTCTTTTCTAACTTGATCCTGATTTCTTCATGGTTTAGCTTTATGGTTTAAGCTTGAGAGCTTGCACAACAGTCATCAAAAACTAATATACAGTGTATTAATATCCATAATATTTACTACTATGTGGTTTAATTTGACTTTTGCCAAAAATCTGACCTAATAGCATTTTTGCGCCCATTTTCGGTATTTACCTCCATTGCCGGGAATTTCACGCCAGAACCGCTGCTAATAAGAAGAGACTGTCTACTAGAATTGTACTCAAAACTGCTCCCCCAAAGGCATACCAATGGGATTGTTTATTGAGTAAAGAGGCTGTTCCCACTGTCATCAGCATCAAGGCAAGAATGATTGCCCAGCCTACTCCCCAAGGTGTTTGCACTTGTATTAAGGCATTTTTTAAGATTTGTGAAGCTCCTTCTGGTGCTGTTTTCATAATTTGTCGCCAATAGGGCATCAAATCCACTAAATAAAAATAAATATCGGTTAAAACTGTTCCTAATAAAGAACCTAGATAAAACCAATTGCCAACTTTACCCCAATTTTTGGCTAAACACCATACAGCAAAGGGTAGTCCTAGTGCTTCTATAGGTAAATGCCAGATTGGTTCATATCTTAGCCAACCCCAATAAATTGCTCCTGTTAACCAAGTCCAACTAAATCCAAACAATATATCTCCCCAAAGATATGTTTGGGGACTTGACATTAATCTAACACTGAGCCACACCCAAAAGCCTGTTATTATTACGCTTAGAACAGGAAATGATCGCACTAGTGGAGCTTCTATGAACACTGGTACTGATATTAAAAATACTGATGCTAAAAATATTAACCAACCTTGTCGGGAAGATATAAAATTTGGTAAAGAAGGATTTTTTAGGCTGTCATTGATCTCTAACGTGGGGTTAGTGACTGTATAGGACGAAAATGTCTGATTAATCAAAGTTTTTAATATTCGTTACTAAACTTTACTTATCTTACAATATCATAATTGAAAATCCCCCAGGGGGGCATCTTGATTATACATGAATTTTTTATAGCCTTTTCAAACATCCTCTTAGAGCCTAGATCCCCGACTTCTTCAAGAAGTCGGGGATCTGAATGTTATTATGCAAAGATAAAGTGGTTAGTGTTGGTTAAACTTAAACTGTTGGCTTGAATGCCAGTAAGAACAGCGAGAGTTTGGTTGTTGAAACTAATTGCTGTGTCAGCCCCAACTTGATTTAATTTGAGTGTAGATGTAGTGATACCTACGCTAACAGCACCATTATTAATACCGATGACATCAATACCAAGTTGGAAGTCAATAATGGTATTGGCGACTTTTGGTAGTACAGCATTGACAATCCAGAATTGGTCATTACCAGCACCACCATGAATTAAATTACCGCCACCAAGTCCAACTTTAAAGATATCGTTACCATCCCCACCGAAAGCTTGGTCATTTGCACCTAAGTAGAAGGTATCATCATCAGCACCACCGGACATCAGATTGTTACCTTGGCCATTATTAGCATAGAAGGTGTCATTGCCGATGCTACCAAAGACGCGATCCTCTTTATTAAGATAGATAATATCGTCACCAGTACCAAGATCAACAATATTGTTACCTGAATTGGGCAAAACAGATACAGTGGACAGGTTTACCTCGTCTTTACCTGCACCAGTAAATACAATGTTATTCTGACCATCGAATTTACTACCAGGAGTAGCAATCAATTTATCATCTTCCAGAGTTCCTACAACTGGGGGTTTGTTGTCAATAAAATTTTCAACGGTAATAACAAAGATATCACTAACAGTTGCCCCGGCTTTATCTGTAGCGATCGCTTTAATATTTAAATTCCCGACATTATTATTAGTTGGAGTCCCACTAAAGGTGCGAGTTGTAGAATTAAAAGTTAACCAACTTGGTAAAGCATTGCCATTTTCTAATGTTGTGGAATAGGTAAGAACATCACCAGCATCAATATCTGTAAAGGCATTTGCCGGAATTTGGAAGTTGAAAACACTTCCTTGTTTAGCATTTTGATCGGCAATGGGATTTGCTAATGTTGGTGCATCGTTGATGTTTTCAACGGTAATAACAAAGATATCACTAACAGTTGCCCCGGCTTTATCTGTAGCGATCGCTTTAATATTTAAATTCCCGACATTATTATTAGTTGGAGTCCCACTAAAGGTGTGAGTTGTAGAATTGAAAGTTAACCAACTTGGTAAAGCATTACCATTTTCTAATGTTGCAGAATAGGTGAGAACATCACCGGCATCAATATCTGTAAAAGCATTTGTCGGAATTTGGAAGTTGAAAACACTTCCTTGTTTAGCATTTTGATCGGCAATTGCATTTGCTAATGTTGGTGCATTATTAGACATTGCTCCAACTGTGAGAGTAAAAATATCACTAACACTTGCACCTGCTTTATCTGTAGCGATCGCTTTAATATTCAAGTTCCCTATATCATCACTGGTAGGAGTCCCAGAAAAGGTGCGAGTTATAGGATTGAAGGTTAACCAACTTGGTAAAGCATTGCCATTTTCTAATGTTGCCGAATATTTAACTAAATCGGGAATAACATTTTCATTTAGCAGTGTATTTTCAAATGTATCTGTTACTAACTGATGAAGTCTTGTAGTGGGATGAACAGTATCCCAAAAAGCATACTGATTAGGGTCAACTGGATTAGTGACCGTAATCAGAGGTTGGGTAATATTAGTAAATTTGTAATTAGCAGGATTAGCTTGAACTGCTGTACTCAAACCAAAGATATCTACTAAAGTTAAATCAATATTGAGGGTTGGTTCTAAGTTATTTAAAGCTTGATTTAAGGCTGTGTTAAAATCAATAGAAATTGCTCTGGCATTAGCTATACTTAAAGGAAGAGATCCCAAATCTGTTAAATTGCCAACAACAATTTCTTTAGCACCTAATCCTGCTAAGGTTGTGATCGCATTACTAATATTAGTAACAGCATTAGTTACAGCTGGAGTAGGATCAGTGGTAAGATTCAGAAAATCATTAGCACCAGCCCAGATTACATACAGTCCATCTTTACCGATGGAACTGGCATTTAAATTTGTAAATTGCTGAATTTGTGTTAGTAATCCAGGTACAGTTATTTGATTAAAAATGTTGCTTATCCCTGTATTTGCTCCCAAAAAGGCGTAGTTTTGAATTGATTGGTCTGTAAATTGTAAATCAGGGGCAAAGTAATCAGCCCAAATTAAACCATTAGAAAGACGACCTTGAAAATAAGGTGGTGCAGGAAAGGTGTTACCTGAAGCTTTGAAAGCGTTACCTGTATCTGAAAGGCTATCACCAAAGATGACGAGGTTTTTATAGGGATTAACTGCGTCTGGGTCAGAGAATGTATCTCTAGATAGTGTAAATGTAAAGGCAGAATTACTCTTAGCTGTTTGATCTAACAGGGAAGTTTTCAGAACAGGAGTATCATTAACTGCGACTAAATTAAATGTCCGAGTTTGACCGACTAAATTACTACCATTGCTATCAGTGACATCGTAGGTGAGAGTGACAATACCATTATAGTTAGCGGCAGGATTAAAGCTGTAAGTGCCATTATTATTGTTAACTAGTGTCCCATTAGTAGCTGTCAAATTCAGCACACTTAAGCTTTGCCCACTAGTAGCAATATCTATATCATTAAATCCTTGTAATAGGCTTGAGGTTTGAACAGTATAAACTGTATCTTCTGTGCCTGAAGCTAATACCGCAGTGGGACTACCTGTAACTGGATCATTAACAGCAGTAACGTTAACTGTAAAGGTTTGAGAAACTGTATCTACCCCTCCGTTAGCTGTACCACCATTATCCTGGACATTAACCGTAATTAGGGCAGTTCCTGATTGATTAGCAGTGGGGGTATAGGAGAGGGTGGCTGTACTATTTGGACTGTTATAAGTAACAATGGGATTGGCAATTAATGTGGAGTTATTAGAAGTAGCTTTAACTGTCAAAGTTTGGCTTTCACCAATCCCTGCACTAATACCACTAAGGTTAATTGTTTGGGTAACTGCATCTTCTAAAATCGCTGTTGGATTAGCGATTGTATTTAAGGTTGGTACTTTATTAACCGGGAAATCATCATTGGTGATAGTTGCAGTTACGGCTGTTGTTGTACCAATGGTATAACCTGCGTTGGTTGCTAATGTTAAATTAACAGTTTCATCATTTTCAATAGTCGTGTCTGCGGTAGGATCAATTGTTAAAATTGCAGTGGCAGAATTAGCAGCAAAGGTAATACTGCCAGTGGTTGCAGTGAAACTAGCTGCGCCTATGGGAGTATAATCCGTATTGAAGATAGCTGTATTGAAGATAGCTGTGCCAGAAACGCTGTAGTTGGCAGTTAGAGAAGTGCTGAGATCACCATTACGAGTAAAGGTGTAAAGAAGATTATTTGCACTATCTTCGGGAACACTAGTAGGAGATAAAGCTAGGCTAATTGTTGGTAAAACGGTGGCAGTAAATTTATAGTCTATAAATTCACCAAACAGATTAGTTGCCCGAATTGTAATATCTGAATTACCTGTTTGGTTAGGAAGGTAATCTAGTAAAAGTTGTTGATTAGTAATTTTGGGAGTGACTAATGTAGGCTGAGAATTGCCAACTATGGAAAATTTAAGTTCATCCTCTTGGCTAACTGTAATACTACTAAAACGGATAAAACTGGTATCACTAATTGTAGTTGGAGCTTGTGTTAAGGGTAGATCGGTAAATGTTGTATTAATTTCATAAATTGGTACGGCAGCGATCGCATCTATTGTAGTTAAATCATTGGCAGCAATGGCTTGACCAAAAACTGTAAAACCACCATTTTGATTATCAAGATTAGTGGAATTATCTGCCAGGTTAAAAAACCATTGATTAGTGGCACTGTTAGGATTATTACCTAATTTTGCCATAGCGATAGTTCCCCGCAGATTTGAGCGCTTTGTACTAAACTCGTTTTGTACAGGCGAATTCACTGAAATCTGTCCTAACCTAGAATTATTATAGGTATATCCCCCACCTTGGACGATAAAACCAGGAATAGAACGGTGAATAAAGGAATTAGTATAACTACCAATAGTAACATAACTTTGGAAATTTTGGACAGTCAACGGTGCGCCAATTACAGTTTGATCAAATAGGACTACATTGATAGCGCCATTACCGATAGTTCCCGCTGATGTATTAGCTAAATTAAAATGAGCAACTTTCCCAGTTGTCAACGGGTCATCAAAGTAATTACTTAAATTAAGGGTGGTATCTGGTGCATCAATATTGACGATCAGGTTATTAATGGGATTAGTAACAATGGGATCAGGAAGGTTGTTAGTAGCCATAGTTAATTTTTTAGAGGTTTGTGTTTTTACGGGAATCTGTACTCAGGTTTTTAGCTAATAACTCCAAAAATCTAGGAGACTTCCAAATAAAAAAATATCCCAAATTCTCTTGTGGTGCAGGCATAAAAAGCCTGCTAATAATATAAGGAGGGAACCAGATGCCCATCCCACAAGATTGGATAATTTTTTTTGTGGCGTTCTCTAGAGTTAGAAAAAATTTGTCCAAATACTACAACAAGTTTACTATTTTATATGCGCTAAGATCAAGTTCATCAAGCTATCTAAAATCCGTTCTTGTGATAAAGGCATTATTTCTTTGCCATACAGCATTTCCTGTACCATCATATAACCCACTAGCGAACCAAAAAATATTTGCGCTGTTGCTTCTGGGTCAGTAATTCCCAATTCTGGGTGAAGCACAAAGTATTGACTCAGTAAATGTCGTCCCCGCTGAATCACGGTTTGAGTATAAAGTTTTGCTAATTCTGGAAAACGCTCTGATTCAGTGATAATAATGCGGAATAGTGCTAAATAATCAGGATTTTCTGCCACTTTTATCAAATAAGTTTCCGCGACTTCTCTTAGTAAAATTGCTGGTTCACCATGCAATTCTTTTGCACAAAATATACCACTAAAATTAGCTATTGTCACCCGTTCTATTAATGCTTTGAACAGTCCTTCTTTATCTTGAAAGTGACTGTAGATAGTTTGTTTAGAAACTCCTGCTTCTGTGCTTACTCTATCCATACTAGTTCCAACATAACCATCTTTTAAGAATACCCGCATAGCCCCTTGTAAGATTTGCTCTTGTTTTTGAGTTATAGCAGGTAAGGAAAATAATATTTCAGACATAGATTTGAGAGTTTTCTAGCATTTTTATTGTAGAGACGTTCCATGGAACGTCTCTACATTTATTGATGAACGTAAATTTTTCACATACTTCTTGCGATATCATACCATACAGTCTAGTATGATATTTAAACTAGATATTTCTAGGGTGCTATCATGTCTCAAACTCTACCAACATCTTCCGACAGTTTTACTAATGTTCCCATACCACCATCTAAGCAGCAGAAGGGTAAAAAACCAATTCCTTTGTTGTTGGGGTTGTTGGTTGTAGGAGGAGGAATTAGTTATGCAGTGTGGCGTAATCAACCTCAAGCTTCAATAAATATACTTAGATTAAGTGGCAGAATTGAGGGTTATGAAACGGAAATTGGGGTTAAGCGTTCGGGCAGAATTGAGTCAATTGCTTTGCGCGAAGGGGCTTATGTCAAAAAAGGACAGAAATTAGTTAAGCTGGATGACAGTAATGATCAACTTTTACAAGAACAATTAAGAGGCAGTGAAGCACGGCTAACATCTGCACAATCTGATGAACAACAGTCGATCGCAGATGCGGATAGAGTGCAAAGTGAACTTGAACAAATTAATAGTCAAATTAGTGAAGCAAAACTCAATTTACAACAGTCTGAAGGGGATACCCAAGGAAGAATTCAACAAGCAAAATCTAATGTAGCGGCTGCTAAGGCTCAATTATTACAAGCGCAAGCCCAAATTAAGCAAACAGAAGCAGAAGTCAAATTAGCGAAAATAAACCGCGATCGCTATGCCCAGCTTATCAAAGAAGGTGCTATTAATCAACAACAATTTGACCAATCACAAACCACATTAGATACAGTCATAGCCACCCTAGAAGCCCGACAAGCAGCAGTAAATGCAGCAAGAGAACAATTAAGTGCTATCCAAGGGGCATTAACCCAAACCAAAACCACAGGCTTTAATCCTGGTATTCGCAATGCTCAATTAGAAGCATTAAACCGCAAAAAAGATCAGAGTTTTGCTCAAATGAAATCTGCTCAGGCTAAAGTCAGATCGGCGCATGGTAAAGTTAGAGATGCCTTAGCATCAAAACAACAAATTTTCACCCAGATAGAAGATTCTAAAAAAGATTTAAATGTTGTTAGTCCTTTAGATGGGGTAATAACTGCCCGCAGTGTTGAACCTGGTGCAGTAGTAAATAATCAGACTAAGATTTTAACAATAGTTGATCCCAAAAATATATATCTGCGGGGTTTTATTCCTGAAGGTGATATTGGTAAAGTTAGATTAGGACAAACTACTAAAATCTTTCTTGATTCTGCTCCAGAGAAACCGCTAACTGGTAAGGTTATTTCTATTGATCCTCAAGCTTCTTTTACACCAGAAAATATTTATTTCCAAAAAGATCGGGTGAGACAAGTAATAGGAGTTCGCATTCAAGTAGAAAATCCTCGAGGTTGTTTTAATCCTGAAAATCCTTATAAAGAGTCAGATTTACCTTGTGCCAAGGTTGGTATGCCGGCAGATGCGGAAATTAAGTTACAAGGGGAAGGTGACAGGTAACAGGTGATAGGTGACAGTAAAGAAGAAGTAAACAGTGGAGGATAAACAGGTGCAAAGAGAGGATTAAGAATGACCAATTTCCAATTCCCAATTACCCATTACCAAATGGAAGCTATTAAGGTTAGTAATTTACATAAACATTATGGTAAGTTAGCGGCTGTTAAAGGTATTAATTTCACTGTTAATAAGGGGGAAATGTTTGGATTAATTGGTCCTGACGGTGCAGGTAAAACTACTAGCTTTCACATTTTAGGTGGTGTGATGGAAGCAACTGCTGGGGAAGTTTTGGTATATGGTCAACCTGCTAGGGATGCACGTTTAATTACTGGCTATTTAACACAACAATTTTCTCTATATTTGGATTTGAGTATTGATGAAAATTTGCGTTATGCGGGAGGTTTGCGACAAGTTCCTGATGATTTGTTATGGGAACGTCGTCATAAATATCTGACTTTAATGAGTTTAGAACAATTTGGTAATCGCTTGGCTGGTGAATTATCAGGAGGCATGAAACAAAAGCTGGCTTTATGTTGTGCTTTGGTTTCTCAACCGGAAGTTTTACTATTAGATGAACCGACTACAGGTGTTGATCCAGTTTCCCGTCGAGAATTTTGGGATGTATTAGCGGAATTGTCAGCGGAAGGGATGACAATTGTGGTAGCTACACCTTATCTAGATGAGGCTGAACGCTGTCATCGGGTGGCATTAATGTATAGTGGTCAAATTCATGAAATTGGCACTCCAGCCGCTTTACGTGCCAATTTAGGACTACATCGTTTAGAGGTAAAAACTGCAAATTTAGAAATGAGTGAGCAAATCCTCTTGCAGAATTTACATACAAATATAGTTGATGTGCAGACTTTTGGCGATAGCGAAGCGCTCCGTAGGAATCGCTTGGATGTTTTAGTTGAAGATATAAATATAGGTGAAACCCAAGTAAATGAATTACTAAAACAACAAAATCCCCATATCGAACATGGTGAACCTACTTTAGAAAATGTCTTTGTTACTCGTCTGCGACAACAAGGTTCTGCACCACCTTTTTTACAATTTCCTCGTTCTCGCGGCGGAAATAGGAAAGAAGGTGACAGGGAACAGGTGACAGGTGACAGAGGGAATAGAAAAGAAGGTGACAGGGAACAGGTGACAGGTGACAGAGGGAATAGGAAAGAAGGGGAAAAGGAAGAAATAATAGAAAATTCCTCTACGCTGTCACCTGTCACCTATAATCTGTCACCTTCCTCTACACTGTCACCTTCTTCTTCAATTGCTATTTACGCGAATAATCTCAATCGTGTCTTTGGTAAATTTCAAGCAGTTAAAAGTGTTAATGTCGAAGTGCGTTATGGGGAAATATTTGGTCTTTTAGGTGCAAACGGTGCAGGAAAAACCACTACAATTAAAATGTTATGTGGATTGTTATCAGCTAGTGGTGGAGAAATTTATCTAGGTGGAGAAACCGGAAATTTGCGAAGTGCCAAATTAAGAAAACGCATTGGTTATATGAGTCAAAAATTTACCCTTTATGACGATTTAACAATTTTGCAAAACCTAGAATTTTATAGCGGTGTTTATAGCGTTCCCCGTAAACTCAGACGCGATAAAATTGATTGGGTAATATCTACCTGTGGGTTAGAAGGACAAGAAAATATGCTAACGGGACAATTACCAGGAGGTTGGAAACAACGAGTTGCTTTTGGGGCTTCAGTCATGCACGAACCTGATATTTTATTTTTAGACGAACCAACATCTGGAGTAGACCCTTTAGCACGTCGTCAATTTTGGAAATTAATTAATGATTTTGCGCGAAATGGTACAGCAATTTTAGTCACAACCCATTATTTAGAAGAAGCTGAACAATGTAACCGCATGAGTTTTATGGTAGCTGGAGAAATCGCTGCTGAAGGTTCACCCAGTTATATTAAATCTTCTCAACCAGGAAAACTTATAGAAATAATTGTTAATCAAAATCAAGCTGCTTCTAAACTATTAAAACAACAATTTGATGCTTGGAGAGTTTCTATTTTCGCTAATAGTTTACATATAGTTCTCGACAACCCAGAAACAGAAATTCCTCAAGTAATACAAATTTTAACATCAGCAAATTTTACAATTGAATCTCTTCGTCCTATTACTTTTTCCTTAGAAGATGCTTTTATTGGTATAGTCCAAAGAATTGGTAATAATTAAAAATTAAGTTTATGTAGGTTGGGTAGAGGAACGAAACCCAACATGATTTAAAAAATGTTGGGTAGAACGAAGTGAAACCCAACCTACAATTATTAATAACCAAAATTATGAAAAGAATTATTTCCCAATGTATTAAAGAACTAGCTCAATTTAGACGAGATAGATTAACATTAGCATTAGCATTTTTATTGCCATTTATGACACTGTTAATTTTCGGTTTTGCTGTTCGATTAGAGAGCAAAGATATTCCCTTAGTTGTCCAAGATTTTGACCATACAAACTTGAGTAATAGCTATATTGAAAAATTATATGCCACCAATCAATTTATTCCTAAAGAATGGTCAGGAGGAAACCCAGCACGAGATGCTATTGATAGAGGTATTGCTAAAGTAGCGGTAATTATTCCCCCCGAATTTAGTCGAGATATTAAAGCTCATAAACCGACTACAGTACAAGTTTTAATTGATGCCACAGATGTTAATAATGCCCGTGTAATTAGAGGAAGTATTCAAAGAGTTACCAATTTCTTTATGCAGGAAGAAGGACTTTTACCAGCTACCAAAAGAATTACAGCTAGAATCCGTTTATGGTTTAACCCTGGTAGATTAGAATCTTTATATATTGTTCCGGGAGTATATGGTGTAATTTTGTGGATTTTTCCATCTTTACTCACAGCAATTGCTATGGTGCGAGAAAAAGAAAAAGGGACAATTCTACAAGTTTATGCTTCTAGTATTAGTGCCACAGAACTATTATTAGGTAAAGGTATGGCTTATCTATTAATTGCCATAACTGAGGCATTAATTGTGATCGGATTAGGATCAATTATTTTTAAAGTATACTTGGTCAATAACCCGATTACTTTATTGTTAGGAACTCTAATATTTCTCATGGATAGTGTAATGTTTGGTTTGCTGGTTGGAGTCCGTAGCAATAATCAAAATTCTGCTGTCCAAATTATTTCTTTGGTGGGGTTTATTACTTCTTTATTATTGTCTGGTTTTATTTATCCCCTCAACAATATTCCTTTTCCCCTTTCACTTGTAACTAATGTAGTTCCTGCCCGTTATTATATTAATATTACTCGTGATGCTTTTTTGCGGGGTACGGGTTGGACAGGAGTTTGGTTTGATTTCCTCATGCTGACAGTTTTAGGTTTGATATTTTTTAACGTCTCCCGACGGATTTTAAGTAAAATGCAAATTAGTGATTAAACCTCTTGCCAAATTCAAACCCTTGTCTTTCTTCTTCCTTCTTCCTTCTTCCTTCTTCCTTCGTGTCCTTCGTGCCTATATCCCTCCGGGACGCTCCGCGAACGTGGTTCATTAACTCCTGACTCCTGACTCCTAATCCTAACTCCTAACGAAAAGATTTATATGCCTAACGGCACGCTACGCGAACAGTAAACCCTAGTCAGTTCAATACTAATTTTGCCGCTAAAATCAGGAATAGGTGCAGCGGGTTTAGTGAGAATAACTTGTACTTGATTAATGCTGTCGCTATCCTCTAAAATACCCTCAGCTATAGCCCCAGCTAGTCTTTCTACCAATGCAAACTTTGAGGTTTTCAGCAAATTTTGAACTAAACCAATTATGCGCCGATAATCTATAGTATCTTCAATATTATCTGTTTTAGCGGGCTGAGAAAGATCCAACCATAATTTAACATCTACCTCAAACCATTGTCCTAATACCTGTTCTTCCGGTAAAAACCCAGTATAACCGTAGCCACGAATTCCTGTTAAATGAATACAGTCCATAATCTCTAATCAATGCAACTTACTTTTAATAATCTTAATCAAGTTTGGTCTTATGTATTAACAGAAACCCTTAAACGCTTGGGTTTAAATTGCGCTGTAATCTGTCCTGGTTCTCGTTCTACACCATTAACATTGGCTTTTGTCGAACAAATACCAGATATTGAAGCTATTCCGATTTTAGATGAACGTTCAGCGGCTTTTTTTGCGTTGGGACAAGCAAAAGCAACGGGAAAACCTGTCGTTCTGGTTTGTACTTCGGGAACTGCGGGAGCGAATTTTTATCCAGCGGTAATTGAAGCTAGGGAAAGTCGCGTACCTTTATTAATATTAACCACTGATAGACCAGCAGAATTACGAGATTGTCATTCTGGCCAAACTATTGATCAAGTAAAATTATACGGTAATTATCCCAATTGGCAAGGGGAATTAGCGACACCTTCTCTCGATATAGGAATGTTGGGTTATCTCAGACAAACGGTAATTCACGCTTGGGAACGTTGTCAATTTCCTAATTCCGGCGCAGTACATTTAAATATACCCTTTCGTGATCCTCTCGCGCCTATTCCTGATGGTACAAATATTACCTTAGATGTGGAAGATTTCTTTTCAGGAATAGTTTCCACCCCATTACCCATTACCCATTACCCATTACCCATTACCCCTTGCCAAAAAGGGATTATTATTGCTGGGGTAGCTCAACCACAAGATCCTGAAAGGTATTGTAGAGCGATCGCTAACCTTTGCCAATCTCTCCAATGGCCTGTTTTAGCTGAAGGACTTTCCCCTGTAAGAAATTACTCACACTTAAATCCCCGGATAATTTCCACTTATGATCTTATTCTCAGAAATCAGCAAATTGCTCAAGAATTAACCCCAGAAATAGTAATTCAAATTGGCGAAATGCCTACAAGTAAAGTATTACGCAATTGGTTAATTACTACTAAACCTCAACGTTTAATAATTGATAAGTGTGATCAAAATTTAGATCCTTTACATGGAAAAACCACACATTTAAGGATGTCAGTAACAGAAATTGGCAAATTGCAATTTCAGCAATTAGTAGAAGATGAGTATGTACGAAAATGGGTGACAATAGAAAGAAAAGTGAGAAAAAATATTGATGATAATTTTGATAAAATAGATGAATTAATTGAAAGTAAAGCTGCTTGGTTAATTTCCCAAACTTTGCCACCAGCCACACCGCTATTTATTGCTAATAGTATGCCAGTGCGAGATGTGGAATTTTTCTGGAAACCCAATCATTTAAGAACTGAACCTTATTTTAACCGAGGTGCAAACGGAATTGATGGTACACTTTCCACCGCTTTAGGCATAGCACATAATCAACAAAGTAGTGTGATGTTCACAGGAGATTTGTCTTTATTACACGACACTAACGGTTTTTTAATTAGAAATAAATTTATCGGGCATTTAACAATTATCTTAATTAATAATAATGGTGGAGGTATTTTTGAAATGTTACCCATTGCTAAATTCAATCCTCCCTTTGAAGAGTTTTTTGCCACTCCCCAAAATATTGATTTCTCTCAGTTATGCGCTACTTACAATGTGCAATATGAATTAATTAGTTCTTGGAAGGACTTAAAAGATAGATTAAAATATTTGCCAAAAACGGGAATCAGGGTTTTGGAAATAAAGACAAATAGAAAAAGAGATGTGATGTGGAGAAAGGAAAATTTAGAGAAATTTAGTAATTAGTGATTGGTAATAATTCTGGTTCTACCGCTTCCTTTAGAGGGTGTCTGAAAAGTATTAAATAAAACCAATAATCTCCAAAAACCTAACCCCTCTGCCCCCCTTCCCTACAAGGGAAGGGGGGTTTCAAAGCCTCTCTCCGCTTCGGGGATAGGTTTGGAGAGGGGTTAATTTATACCTTGAAAACTTTTAAAACATCCTCTTATAGAGAAATAGGATTGAAATACCAAGGGACTCAAAGTCAACACCCTCTAAGAGGATGTTTTAAAAGTCTCTCATGGTGTATCAAAGATTGTTTTACCCCTCCCTAACCCTCCCCGTCGCAAAGGGGAGGGGACTTGATTTTCCTATTTCCCCTCAATACATTGGGGGGACTAAGGGAGGTAAGCAATCATACCTGATATCACTTTATGGCTACGCCACGCTATGCCTTCGGCACACTTCGTGAACGCTATCAAACAGCCTCTAACCCAATTAAACAACGCCAAAATTTTCTGTTAGCTTAACGTAAATTTAACGTAAAGGGACTAAAGTAATATCTTGCACCAAGGTCAAAAACCGCTTTTTTGGGAATCTTCAAGTCTAAAGTTTATTCGTGGGGGGGAACGGAAATGATGTGTACAGATGGTGTAGACAATATTCAGGGGACAATTACTGATGACTTGTATCTATGTCAGACTTTACAGGTGTCAAGATATCCGGTTAATTTACCTCTTTAATTCGGACAGTGAGAGAAAAGGGATCTAAAACGATATCTGTCTTTTGATAGATACTATATTATTTCATACCAAGTATCATACCGTGTGGCACTACTAATAAATAAAACCTAGTCAACTACCATATAGCACTCTAAGGATTTTTATGATATCTACTTTTGCTAATAGCTTAATTGCTGATAATTTATCTTCGGAACAAGGTAACGGTTTAATAGTCAATGCAGCAGCACAGTCTTTAAATCATCAGGTTTGCGTATCGTATAGTCAGTTAGCTTTTATAGATAAAACTATTCCAGATTACGAATTATTGGCACAAGGAGTAACTGAAGACATTGAAGTAGTGCTAATAGATCCTGATGGTAATGGAGTGCAACAAATTACCGCCGTGTTAGCTGGACGAGTAGGTATAACTTGTGTTCATATAGTCTCCCACGGGATGCCTGGGCAAATTCAGTTAGGCAATGTTTATTTAAACTTAGAAAATAGTAATAAATATGCAGTAGATATTCAACAGTGGTCTGTTGCATTTACTGAAATTACAGAATTAGTGATTTACGGCTGCGAAGTAGCACAAGGTCAATTAGGCAAGTCTTTAATCTGGCAATTAAGCGAATTAACAGGCGCAACAGTGACTGCTTCTGAGACTAAAACTGGGAACGTTGCTTTGGGAGGAGACTGGAATTTAGATGTAACCACAGGTAAAAAATCTGTAGCTTTAGCTTTTCGATCAGAAGTATTAGCAGAATATAGTGGTATTCTAGGAGCCAATGACCCTTACCTAGTTGCAGACATCAACCAATCATCCTTCGGTTCCAATCCGGGTAACTTTATCACTTCAGGTGGAATTCTTTACTTCACTGCCAACGACGATATTAACGGAATTCGTCTATGGCAAGCAAACCCCACGACAGGAGTTGTCAGCCTCGTTAATAGCAGTATTTCTAATATTAATTATTTAACAGATATCAATGGCATTGTTTATTTTCAAGCCTACGACAGTACCAATGGTTATGAATTATGGAAAGTCTCAGGAGGAACAGCTACCAGAATTGATTTAGGAAGCGGTAGTTCTTCACCCAATAATCTCACGAATGTTAACGGCATACTCTATTTCACGGCTAGTGGTTACAATGGCACGAGTTATCTCGGAACTGAACTCTGGAAAATTGACCCCACTACAGGAACTCCTAGTGTCATAGATATTGTTCCTGGAAGCAGCAGTTCTTCTCCAAACAATTTGCTCAATGCCAATGGTGTTCTTTACTTCCTGGCTGAAACCTATACGAATAACAATGCAACCTATCTTGGCCGAGAACTTTGGAAAATTGACCCCACGACAGGTAGCCCTGTTTTTCTCA
>JANMEE010000307.1:0-17733 GCA_031376645.1 Dolichospermum sp. OTE_75_concoct_329_sub
GATTCGTAGTAAATATCAGAAAAATCTATACTTTTTTTGCGTTCAGTTGTCGGAGACATTCCTGACATAGCAAAGTCAGCGCGGCTAGATTGCAAAGCGGGAATAATACCGCTAAAATCTGTATCTCTAATTTCCAGTTGATATCCTAATTTTTGGGTAATATATTTGGCGATATCTATATCAAAACCAATGATTTCATGATTACTACTAGCAGTTTTCCGAAATTCATAGGGTGGATAGTCGGCAGAAGTCACCATAATTAAACTCTTCCCTGTTTGTGATTGTGTAGCTACTGAGTCACGTGAAAAGTTACCACAGATCAAAGTAATTGCTAATATTGCCACAAACAGCAAAGCAATGACTCGGTTTTTTGAGAATATTTTGGCAATTATTCGCACCATTAGACCAAATATTTAATGTTTTATTGTGCAATTTTAGATATTTGAATAATCAAATCCCCGACTTCTTGAAGAAGACGGGGATCTAAATTTGAATTTATTTTGCTAATTTAATTAAATTCTCTCCATTAACCCGACAAATTCGCCAATCTTCTAAAATATTTGCTCCCATATTTCGGTAAAATGTTTGGGCTGATACATTCCAATCTAAAACACTCCACTCTAACCGCCCACAATCTCTTTCTACAGCTATTTGAGCTACTTTTGATAACAGTGCTTTACCAATACCTTGGCGGCGATATTCTGGTAAAACAAAGATATCTTCTAAGTAAATTCCTGGCTTGGTCAGAAATGTTGAATAATTATGAAAAAATAGGGCAAAACCTACAGCTTTACCTTCAAGTTCAGCTAAAATTGCATCTACGTATTTTGGTGAACCAAATAAATGCTCTTTTAGTGCTTCTGCATTGCCAATAACAGCAGCAGATAATTTTTCATATTCTGCGAGTCCCTGAATTAATGCAAACAGGGTATGAGAATCATTTGGTTGAGCATCACGGATAATTAAATTAGTCATTAGTCATTAGTCATTAGTCATTAGTCATTAGTTATTAGTACATAGTTTATATCCAACTGCATGATTTTTTCTAACTACGGACAACTGACTAATGACTGGGCGCAGGACCTGCGCCCCTATTGACTTAAACCAACCAACCTTTTAAACGCTTGGCTATGTGAGGTCGGCGTAACTTTCGCATGGCTTTACTTTGGATTTGGCGAACTCGTTCACGGGAAAGGTTAAACATATTCCCCACTTCCTCTAGGGTGCAAGGTTCGCTGCTTGTGAGTCCATAGCGCAGGGAAATGACATCTTTTTCTCGTGGGGTGAGTACGTCTCCTAAAACTTCCCAAATCTCCTGACGCATCATGTTTTCGTTCATTTTTGCTTCTGGAGACTGGTTATCTTCATCTTCTAACAAGTCCATTAACTCTGTGTCTTCTTCTTTACCGACACGGTGGTTAAGAGAAAGGGCCTGTCGTCGGAGTTGTTGAAGTTGACGCAGTTGATGAACCGTAATTTCCAAAGCTTCGGCCATTTCGGCCTCAGTTGGGTTACGCGAGAATTTTTGCTTGAGTTCTCGTTGGGCTTTTTTTAGTTTATTAAGTTTTTCAACAATATGGATTGGTAAGCGAATAGTTCGGGCATCATTAGCGATCGCTCTTGTAATTGCTTGTCTAATCCACCAATAAGCATAAGTAGAAAACTTATATCCTTTATCGGGATCAAATTTTTCGGAAGCGCGGTTTAAACCCATTGCTCCCTCCTGAATTAAATCTAAAAAAGGAACACCACGATTTAAATATCGTTTAGCAATAGACACTACTAATCGGAGATTAGAGCGAATCATTTTCCGCTTGGCGACTCTCCCCTGATACAATCGGCTTTCCAGTTGTTTTTCTGTGATCTCTAATTGAGAAGCTACCTGAATTTTAGTAGGGAGCGCCCCTAGTTCTAATTCCAAAGCTGCTTGCAATTCTTTGATTTCTTCCAAAAATCTGACTCGTCGGGCTAATTCCACTTCTTCATCGGGTTTGAGTAGTGGATAACGCGCCATTTCTTTAAAAAACGCACCTACAGCATCATCATTTTCGGTTTTATTGTACCCCGAAGGACGGGCTGCGGCCATGTCATCGCCATTTCGTTCTTCTGATTCCAAGTTTTCGACAATTGCAGTATCTTCATATACTACTTGATCTAAACTCTCAATTGTTGGTTCTTCATGATCAGTAATATTCTCTAGTATTTCCATTGTTCCCAATTCAGCAAGATTCATAGTTTCCTTTAGGGATGGTTGCTTTGTTTGGTACATAATTTAATGACAACAGCCTGTTTCAGACTGGGTAGTTTTCCCTTCCGGACAAATACAAATTTTTTCTCTAGTAAAAGACTTTCTTTTTAATCATTCTTCATCTAGAAAGTAAATCAGTATTTGTCTATTATTTTCAGTTCTGGCTAGATACAACCTATAATCATTAATGGCTTTAGCACCCACAAAAAACTATCTTTTTCAGAAGACTAATAGACATATTCTTCATTAAAAAAAATGGGTTGGACACCCCATTTTTTTTAGGACGGCTTTAAATTATTACCCTGTGGTTAACTGGTTTTCAAATGCCGATAGGCATAAGAAGAGAGCAAACTCGTTTTAGTCCCTTACCCCAACACAGCTAAGATATCTTTGCCAAAATTACCTAACTAATTAGATTTACAAATACTCCAAACTAGAGAAGTATTTGGAAGTATGTACTAAGCTGTGTCTCAATGCAGTATTCACCTCTTACCGTTACCTAAATTAGTTTAGGTAATCCCCGTAGTTTTAGATCGGGATTGGTAAATCTTTCCTTAATGATCAAATATGTCAAACCCCCTGATAATAACTTTAACAAATATCCAAAATGTAGATAAACACTCCTATATATCCATCCTAAATGATCTGTGAAAAAATTTGTTGCTTGTTGCCTGTTGTCTGTTCAACACCTCCACCAATAAGCAAGGAAAGCTATATATTAATTCTTTGTGTATTTTTTGCAAAGTTTCTATGTTTATCCGGTTTGGTTAATAGGAGTATTTGAATAAATCGCCATTTTGGTACTTGAGTTATTTATTTCTCCGAAGATTTACTAAATGATCCAAAATACAAAAATGAAACCTTACAATCCGGATAATATTTATCGTTTAAAAGCATCTCATATTGAAAAAATATTTAATATCTATCAATGGGTGGAAAAACCTTATACTTTATTTAGTAATTCAATCTTAGCCTTGATTAATAACATAATTGTGTAAGAATCTAGGAATCAGGAGTCAGCACTAGATTCACTCGTAGCATTGCCATCTCAGTGACTATCTAAGAGTCAGAATGCTTGCTAGATAAGAATTTGACAAAAGATTTATCTCATGTTGATTCTGTATTCTAAATTCCTACCACATTACCTATTATTCATGATTACTCATTCTTTTAACGTATTTCTAAAGATAGGTTTTGCACTTTTAAGACACAAGTACATAAATAAATTTTCAATTATCAATTATTTATTACTCAGATGCGAGGAGATAATTTGTCTGGTAGACTACATTAATTCCAGATTATCAAGTATCATGAGTAATTGAAGTATTGTAAAATACTATTTACATCAAGTAAATCTCAAGGATATAGTTGAATCAGATTGGACAATATTAATTAAGTGTGTAAATACAATATTTGTTGATAAATTGAGAAATTATGTATAGTGTTAGTGCAAATTTATCGGTCATGGTCGTAGCTGAACCTGGAGGATCATATCAATCGCAAACAAAGCGATCTCAATGGGTTGAAGTGCTTGTAGACTGTCCAGGATGTTCAGATTTATTTACATACAACATACCTGAACAGTTAGAAATCAAACCAGGGGATATTTTGAGTGTTCCTTTCGGTGCGACACAGGTAGGTGCGATCGCTATTCGCTTATTAACTCAACCACCAGCAGATTTAGCACTAGAAAAAATTCGGGAAGTAGAAGATGTAGTTAGTGAAGGGTTTTTTCCCCCCGGTTATTGGATCTTACTTAATCGTGTTGCAGAATATTACTATACGCCTCTAATTCAAGTTATTCGCGTTGCTTTACCGCCAGGCTTGTTAGGGCGATCGCAACGTCGTTTGCGCTTAACTCCCTTGGGTAGAGAAAATCCCTCTATTTACATCAGCCCCACAGCCCAACAAGTTATTACACTCTTAGGAAAAACCACCACAGCAGATTATAGTTATCACTACATCCAACAAAAAGTTAAAGCCGCATATCGGGGAATTCGGGAATTAATCCGGTTAGAATTAGCAGAAAATTATTTAGAACCGCCACGACTCACCAAACCTAAATTACAAAAAGCTGTTACACTTCTCGACAATAATAATAACGATTTAACACCCCGTCAAAAAGAAATTGTGGAAGTTTTAAGACGACAAGGCGGGGAAATGTGGCAAAGTGAATTATTGCAACTTTGCAGCGCCAGCAGTTCTATACTTAAAGCTCTAGTAGATAAAGGTTGCGTAGTCATTGAAGAGAGGGAAATATTACGCAGAGATCATGGTGTAGCAGTCGTTGGGGATCATAATAAATCCTTAACACCAGCCCAAAATAACGCCTTAGAAACTATTAATTCTTTAACGGGATTTGCTCAAGTATTGTTACATGGGGTGACAGGTTCAGGGAAAACAGAAGTATATTTACAAGCTATTTCTCCCGTACTCGCACAAGGAAAATCAGCCCTGGTCTTAGTTCCCGAAATCGGACTCACACCCCAACTCACAGACAGATTCCGCGCCAGATTTGGGAACAAAGTCCAGGTTTATCACAGCGCCCTTTCCGACGGTGAACGTTACGACACTTGGCGACAAATGCTTACAGGAGAGCCGCAAATCATCATTGGGACTCGCAGCGCCATTTTTGCCCCTTTACCCAACTTAGGCTTAATTATCCTGGATGAAGAACACGACAGCAGCTTTAAACAAGATAACCCTACTCCCACTTATCACGCCCGCACCGTCGCTCAATGGCGAGCCGAATTAGAACATTGTCCCCTGATTTTAGGTTCAGCAACTCCGGCTTTAGAAAGTTGGGTAAGTAAAAATCATCAATATCTATCTTTACCAGAACGCATTAACTCCCGGCCATTACCTCCGGTGGAAATTGTGGATATGCGTCAAGAGTTGAAGGAGGGAAATCGGTCTATTTTTAGTAGGAAGTTGCAAAATGCACTCCAACAATTAGAAGAAAGACAACAACAGGGAATTTTATTTATCCACCGTCGCGGACATAGTACGTTTGTTTCTTGTCGCAGTTGCGGTTATGTTTTGGAATGTCCTCACTGTGACGTATCCTTAGCTTATCATCACGTGGAAGAGGGAGCGCCGGAATTATTACGCTGTCATTATTGCAACTATGGGCGTTTACATCCTCCCCATTGTCCCGAATGTAGTTCCCCTTATTTAAAATTTTTCGGAAGCGGTACTCAACGGGTAGCACAGGAATTAACTAAACAATTTCCTAACTTGAAACAAATTCGTTTTGATAGCGATACCACTAGCACAAAAGGTTCACACCGGAATCTTCTCACAAAATTTGCTAACGGTGAAGCTCATTTATTAGTGGGAACACAAATGTTAACAAAAGGGTTAGATTTACCCCAAGTTACTTTGGTGGGTGTGGTTGCTGCGGACGGATTATTGCACTTATCTGATTATCGCGCCAATGAACGCACTTTTCAAACTTTAACTCAAGTTGCAGGGAGAGCAGGAAGAGGAGATGATCCGGGTAGGGTAATTGTGCAAACCTACACTCCAGAACATCCTATCATTGAAGCGGTACAAAAACATGATTATCAATCTTTTGCTGATGCAGAGTTAGCAGAAAGGGAAGCTCTGAATTATCCTCCCTATGGGAGATTAATTTTATTGCGGTTAAGTAGTTTAGATCCGATTCAAGTACAAAATACAGCCCAAATCATTGCTACATTTTTGAGCGATAAAGAAGGGTTTGAGATATTGGGACCTGCACCAGCTAGTATTTTACGAGTTGCTAACCGTTATCGCTGGCAAATATTACTCAAGTTTGCTCCTGATGCTTTACCTAATTTACCAGATTGGCTAGAAGTGCGATCGCTTTCTCCGGCTTCTGTGAGTTTAACAATTGATGTAGATCCTATTAATATTATGTAGTCGGGGAAAATCAATTCTTGTCAGAATCGGGATTTACGGTTTATTATCCAAATATTATAGCAAACTTAGGTTGTCTAGCGATCGCTCTTTAAATTAGTGGATACTGATGGAGCGATCGCTGCTATTATCGCTATTTATTGGTAATTTTTCAGCCAAGTTTCTAAATCTGTAATTGAAGTAAAATCTAATAAAGCTTCTCCTAATTCTTCAAGTTTTTCAACAGGTAATTCTTGGACTTTTTGAACTAATAATGAATCAATTTCCCCAACTCGGCGGTTTAAAAGACGGATAATTAGACGTTGTTCTTTTTCCAGTCCTTCTTGTAATCCTTCTTGTTTAGCTAGTTCTCTGTCTTGTTGGTAAAGTGGTGCTAATCGCATAATCAACTCCTGATCTTCTGTTTGTGAACTTTGATTGATTTTTAAGTTTTTCTGGAGGTTGTAGAGTAGTTCTAAGGTAATTTTGACGTAAGGTTGATTTAATGGTAACGCAGCTAATTCATCAATGGCTCGTTTTTGGACTGTACCTCTACCTAAAAGTCTTAACCATAGTGTTTCTTGAGTTTGTGGTAATTGATGAATGACGACAATTGCGGCGTGTAATGATTTTGCTAAATAGTATATTCCGGGTAAGGAATCTGGTTTTGTTGTCTCGCTAAATCCTGATATGATGTTTCTTGAGGCTGTGGGGGTGAGAATCCACAATTTAGGAATTTTGATTTTTGTTTTGTTGGTTTGTTCGCGCTTGGCTGCTCTTCTTAATGCACCTCTGACTTCTAATGATTTTAACAGACAATCACAGATTTCTTCTGTTGATGCTGGGTTACGAAATGGCTCAAAAATAGCTGGTGTTGTGGCTAATTTTCCTAATAATCCTAATAGTTCTACGTTGGTTGTTTGATTGGCAAATGGTGTAAATAATACGTCTATTTCTCGGATTTCTCCAGCTACTTGACTGGCTGCTTGGACTTCTCCATAAGGTTTGAGTAATTCTTCTAAGTAGTCCTTGGCGAATTGATCGTGTATAAAGCGTGTCATTTTTAGTTGGTCAGAGTTAGTTATACAATTTTAGCCAAGTTTCTAAATCTGTGACTGAAGTAAAATCTAATAAAGCTTCTCCTAATTCTTCAAGTTTTTCAACAGGTAATTCTTGGACTTTTTGAATTAATGATGAATCAATTTCACCAACTCGGCGATTTAAGAGACGGATAATTAGACGTTGTTCTCCTTCTTGTTTAGCTAGTTCTCTGTCTTGTTGGTAAAGTGGTGCTAATCGCATAATCAACTCCTGATCTTCTGTTTGTGAACTTTGATTGATTTTTAAATTTTTCTGGAGGTTGTAGAGTAGTTCTAAGGTGATTTTGACGTAAGGTTGATTTAATGGTAACGCAGCTAATTCATCAATTGCTCGTTTTTGGACTGTACCTCTACCTAAAAGTCTTAACCACAGTGTTTCTTGAGTTGGTGGTAATTGATGAATGACGACAATTGCAGTATGTAATGACTTTGGTAAATGGTATATTCCGGGTAAGGAATCTGTTTGTATTGTAACGCTAAATCCTGAGATGATGAGATGATGTTCTTTGATGCGGTCGGGATGAGAATCCACAATTTAGGGATCTCAATTTTTGCGGTTGTGGTTTGTTGCCGTTTGGCTGCTCTTCTTAATGCACCTCTAACTTCTAATGATTTTAACAGACAATCACAGATTTCTTCTGTTGATGCTGGGTTACGAAATGGCTCGAAAATAGCTGGTGTTGTGGCTAATTTGCCTAATAATCCTAATAGTTCTACGTTGGTTGTTTGATTGGGAAATGGTGTAAATAATACATCTATTTCTCGGATTTCTCCAGCTACTTGACTGGCTGCTTGAACTTCTCCGAATGGTTTGAGTAATTCTTCTAAATAATCTTTGGCGAATTGGTCATGTATAAAGCGAGTCATTTTTTTGATTCAGTTTTTAACAATAATCGTAATCAAATGGTCGCCTTGACTACTGGGATTTCCTAAGCGAGGTACACCGCGATTTTTCAGCTTCATTACCTGATTATGCCGGATTTTAGGCGGAATGATAAGTTCCACTGGACCATCCATCTACTGTGTTGACTTCTAAACGGCATCCTGAAAGTGCTTGTTGCCTATCAATTATGATTTCTGAGAGGATGTTAATGTCATTCCGCTTCAATTCTTTATCCTCATTTACAAATAAGTAAATGTACAAATCACCAGGATTACCACCACCTTGTCCTGCATCTCCTTCTTGGGCTACCCGCAAACGAATGCCATTATCTACACCAGCAGGAATAGCTATTTTCAGTTTGCTAGTTACTGTATTTAGACCTTTCCCATCACAAAAGTCACATTTTCCGTGATAAGTTATCCGAGAGAGAGAAGTATATTTTCTACCAGATCCTTTACAAACTTCACAAGGCTTTAAATGAGAAATGCAAAATTCTTTTTCACCACCAAATATGGCTTCTCGGAAGTCCAGTTTTAAATCAAGCCGTAAATCATTTCCTCGAACTTTATCCAATAAAAAAGAATTATCAAAATTTCTTGGTTGTTCTTGATGTAATTTCTCTAATTCTTGCTGTTGATGTTCATATTCGGCCTGTTTCGGGGCAAGTATTCTTTGTTCTATTAAAGCTATATCTTCATCTCTAAGTTTTAAAAAATGCTGGAATGTTTTTAAGCCATTATAAACATATTCATCTAATGGGTATTGTACTTGAACTGCTTTTGTCAATTCTTGCTCATAACGCTGTAGATTATTTTCATATTCTTGTTTTTGTTTCTGTTTCTGAAGTTGTTTTTGATATTCTGTTTTTTTGATAGATGTAATTTCTAGCTCAATTGATGCTACATCTTCATCTCTTAAACCTAAAACATCTTGATAATCTTTCAGTATATTTAAGGTATGTTCATCCAGCGGATATTTTTGCTCAACTTCTTCGGCAAAATATTGTTTGTAACTTTGCAAATCTGCTAAATGTTTATGAACAGGTGCGAGAACTTCCGTTTCTATTTCCTCAGCTTTTGTATCTGTAATTCCCAAGAGTTTCCGTTTTTCCGTTAAAACTACAACAGCAACTTTTTTTAGTTCACCATTTTGGGCATATTTTTCTACTAATTTGCGATACTCCGCTTCTGGGTTAAAATCTTTCGCGTGATCTGCTTTCTCCACTTTATTCATATCTCCAAGTTATAGACTATACAGTAAAAATCTCCATGTTTATGTTGAAAAAGATGGAGATTTTTGGATTTGGAAGTCCATTAAATAAACTCTCAATTCCCTACTTTCAACTTCCCATAGGCATAACGGGTTAAACTACCTTCATTGAGATTATTCCACGCATACATCCGATCTCTAAAAGGTTTCCATTGTTCATAAACCGCTTTAAAATCAGCGTCTTTAGCCGCAAATTCATCATATAAAGCAAAAGAGGCTTTTTCCGCTGCTTCCAAAATTTCTTGACTATAAGGACGAAGTTGCGTCCCCGTTTTTAATAGTTTCTCTAATGCCTCACTATTGCGGGTATCATAACGAGCTAACATTGTTGTATTCGACTGATATGCAGCCGTTTCTAAAGCTGCTTGGTATGAAGGGGGCAATTTTTTCCATTCATCTAAATTCACTTGCACTTCTAGAGTTGGACCTGGTTCCCACCAACCAGGATAATAGTAAAATTTAGCGACCTTATTTAAGCCTAATTTTTCATCATCGTAGGGTCCTACCCACTCAGCCGCATCAATAGCCCCTGTTTGTAAGGCTTGAAAAATTTCCCCTCCGGGGAGAGTCTGGACTGTGACACCTAATTTAGCCATGACTTGTCCCCCTAAACCGGGAATCCGCATTTTTATGCCTTTGAGATCATTAAGTGTTTTTACCTCGTTGCGAAACCATCCGCCCATCTGTGTACCCGTATTTCCCGCAGGAAACTGAATGACATTAAATTTGCTTGCGTAAATTTCCCGAAGTTTGGTTAAACCACCACCTTCATATAACCAAGCATTTTGTTGTTGGGCATTAAGTCCAAATGGTACTGATGTCCCAAATGCGAGGGCAGGACTTTTACCAATGTAGTAATAAGCAGCAGTGTGACCAGCTTGTACTGCACCTTGGGAAACCACATTGAGAACTTCTAAACCGGGGGCTATTTCTCCAGCCGCACGGGGTTCGATAATAAATTTACCGTTTGTAAGAATTTTAACGCGCTCTGCTAAAACTTGCGCTCCGCCAAAAATAGTTTCTAAGGACAATGGCCAACTGGTAGCCATTTGCCATTTAATGGTAGGTAGATTACTGGTATCGGCTTGACCTTTGGCTGCTTGGGTTTGTGCCTTTTGACAACCACCAACAATTGCTACTCCTGTAGCAGCGATCGCACTTTGAGATAATCTATTAACAATAGTTCGACGTTTCATAAAAATGAATATTATTGACTAAGTGTAAGATTTCCCCAGAATATCATAATGATGTAAAATTTCAGCCACCACAAAATAGGGGGAAAAAGGTTTTTGACTTATTTACTTTTTTTATCCAGTTTGACTTTATTGTGTTGATATACTTAAAACTTATTATTTCTTATAATTTTGCCAATTGCCGATCATTTCAGATTAGTATAAAAATATTAAGTAATTTCTAACTAAATTTAACGGCTATGTTAGAAACTGTTCTGGCTGTACCTAGTATTAAACTGCCACCCACTCAGGCAGAACTTCCTTGTGATGATGGTATCCCGATGGAGACACAAAGACATAAATTACAAATGGATATTTTAATTGATACCATTCAGCCTTGGCTAGATCAAAGGGCTGATGGGTATGTAGGTGGCAATATGTTTGTCTACTATAGTTTAGCACAATTAAAAAATCAAGATTTTCGAGGTCCAGATTTCTTTGCTGTTTTGGATGTGCCGAAAACAGAACGATTATCTTGGGTAGTTTGGGAAGAAGGAAAACCTCCAGATGTAGTAATTGAATTACTTTCAGAAAGCACAGCTAACAATGATAAAAATCAGAAAAAATTGATTTATCAAAATCAAATGCGGGTTTCTGAATATTTTTGGTATGACCCTTTTAACCCCGATGATTTTGCAGGTTTTGATCTGAATAGTGGGGCATATCAACAGATTGCTTTAAATGATAAAAATCACCTGATAAGTAAAGTTCTAGATTTAGCTTTGGTGCGTTGGCAGGGTAATTATAGAGGTGTTAATGCAACTTGGTTACGTTGGGCAACTTTGGATGGTGATTTATTTCCCACTTCTCAGGAAATGGTAGGAATTGCACAACAAAGAGCAGACGAAGTAGAACAAATTGCAGAACAGGAAAAACAACGTGCAGAACAGGAAAAACAACGTGCAGAACAAGAAAAACAACGTGCAGAACAGGCTGAATTGCAATTAAGACAAGTTGCTATTAATTTGTTACAGAATGGAATGTCTGTAGAACAAGTGGCACAATTGACAAATTTGGATATTTTAGAGGTAGAAAGATTGATTAATTAATAGTAATAATTCAGGAGTCAGTATAGATTTTCTCGTTCCCATACAGAGTATGGGAATGAATTCCAGAAGGCTCTGCCTTCTATAACAACAGAGGCACCAGCCTCCGTTAGGGCATTCCCAGTCTCTGACTGGGAACGAGATAACGAGATAAGAAAACTTTTTCTACCTGAATTTTGAACAATATTTAAAGTATTATTTATACTTAATCCCCTACTTTCAATTCTTGCCTTTAATTTATATGTTGTATGCGTAACTCAAAAAGATTTGCTTTCATTAGTAGACTGTTAAAATTTTCTCAGTTTATTGACAATTTTGCTGATAAATTAGGATGGTTATCAAATTGGCTGGTTTTACTGACTATTGGAGTCGGTTTCTTTAACGTTGTTGCCCGTTATATGGGTCGCTTCATTGGTGTACAATTATCTTCTAATGGCTTATTAGAACTGCAATGGTATTTATTTTCTCTGACTTTCTTACTAGGCTTTGTTTATATTTTACGTCATGGAGAAAATGTGCGTGTTGATTTTCTCTATACTAATATGAGTGAAAAAAAACGCGCCTTAATTGATTTTATTGGCACAGTTTTATTTTTAATTCCCTTTTGTTTAATTGGTATTTGGGTAACATTCAACCCGGTTTTACAATCTTGGGGAAGGTTAACTGATGGTAGTTGGGGAACATGGGAAATATCTTCTGACGCGAATGGTTTACCCCGCGCACCCATAAAAACTATGGTTCCTGTGGCATTATTTTTTCTGCTTTTACAAAGTATTTCGCAAACAATTAAATATTTAGCCGTATTATTAGGCTATCAACAAGTAGCAGAACAAATTCGCTTAGAAACTTCTGAAAATATAAATATTGAATAGGAGAAATTATGGGTTTTGAATGGTTAGCAATTTTAATGTTTGTCGGCTTTTTCTTTATTCTTATGAGTGGCTTTCCTGTCGCTTTTTCCTTTGCTGGCACAGCCATTGTTTTTGGACTCATTGGTACAGCAGTCGGGGCTTTTGATCCCGCTCGTCTTCTGCTGTTACCTAATAGTTGGTTTGGTACAATGTCCAACTTTACTTTACTAGCTATTCCCTTTTTTGTCTTTCTGGGTGCAGTTTTAGAAAAGTCAGGATTAGCTGAAGAGTTATTAGAAACTATCGGCATTATTTTAAGTCGTGTGCGAGGAGGATTAGCTTTAGCAGTTGTTTTAGTGGGAACTGTTTTAGCTGCCACAACGGGAGTTGTAGCCGCTACTGTAATCATCATGGGAATGTTATCATTACCTCTGATGTTACGCTATGGCTATGATAAAAAATTAGCTGCGGGGGTAATTATTGCTTCTGGTACTTTAGCCCAGTTAATTCCTCCCAGTTTAGTCTTAGTAATTCTGAGTGATCAAATTGGTGTTTCTGTCGGAGATTTATTTTTAGGGGCATTAATACCGGGATTAATGTTATCTGGTGCTTATATTCTCTACATTTTAGGACTGGCATTTTTTCAACCGGAAAAAGTGCCACTTATCCCTGATGATGTGGTAATTCCCCAAGGTACGGAATTAGTTAAACAAATTTTTAAAGCTGTTGTTCCTCCGATTATCTTAATTTTTGCGGTATTAGGAAGTATTTTCCTTGGTGTGGCTACTCCTACTGAAGCAGGGGCTGTAGGTGCAGTTGGAGCTTGTATTCTCGCAGCTTTTAATAAACGTTTAACACCACAATTAATTCGTGATGCTGCTCATTCCACCGCAGTGATTACGGCTTTAGTTGTGATGATTTTATTCTGTTCTTCAATGTTTAGCTTGGTGTTTGATGCTTTGGGTGGCAAAACTCTGATTACTAATTTATTAATAGGTTTACCTGGCGGATATTGGGGATTTTTAATTGTTAGTAATCTAGTGATTTTTATTTTAGGAGCTTTTTTAGAGTTTATTGAAATTTGCTTTATTGCAATGCCTTTATTTGTGCCAGCAGCCCAAGCTTTACATATTGATATGGTGTGGTTTGGTGTGGTAATGGCAGTTAATTTACAAACTGCATTTATTTCTCCACCGGTGGGATTTTCTTTGTTTTATTTACAAAGTGTTGCCCCTAAAGAAGTAAGTACATTGGATATCCATAAAAGTGCTATTCCTTTTATAGTTTTACAGTTTATTGTGTTGTTAATTGTGATTATTTTCCCGCAAACAGTGCGCTGGTTAATTGATATTTCGGCAACGACTGGGGTTTGAAAAAGTGATTTGGTTTACCGGGCTTGGGGAACTGGAATCATAATGGTGAACTCAGTCCCATTGCCCATTCAAGTCATCTATCGGGGAGGAATATTTTTACATACCAAGTTAAAATACTTTATTGATTTTCTCAAGGATAAACTGGCAACAAAAGTATAAAATTCTTAAAATTATTGATTTTGGCTATCGCTAGTTTGTAAATACTTAAAGGGTAATTGTGGTTTTGCAAATGATAAAGAGTGATTATTCTATCAGTAGAAAAATGGGGATTTCATTGATGAACTACCTTCTATATCTTGCTAAAATTGTTAGAAATTCCTCAACTACTTCTTTAGAAAAGTTATAGCAGCGTTCAGCGGAATAATGTTGAATACATAGAATACCAGATTTTTTAAACCAAGAGTCCTTTTCAGAGTCTTTTTCATATCGATCAGGATGATATGAAACTTCTAAAATCCCCCAAGCACCATCTTGACAAATAAGGAAATCTACTTCACGATGATCATTATAAAAGTTTCCTGTATCTGCTCGAACACCCAGAGGTAGGGGGAAAAATAAAATTTTCTGTGTCTCTAATTCCTGGGCAATTCTTATTTCAGAACGAGAAGCAAACTTCATTTCATTATAGACGTTGATCGGCTTCCCATTTTTAGATGCTACTTTTTCACTAATTAATCCCTGGTTGGGATTTTGAGCGTTAGCAATTAAGTTTTTAACAATATTTTGCCAGTCCTGCTCTACTTCTATGAGCTTGACTCTATTGATAAATGGCAAATTGTCAACAACATTATAATTATTGTCATAGATACGTCCCCGACTGACAACTCGCATTGCACGCTCCATCACTTTCTAAATTTTCTCATCATTCTTCATGTAGACATAAGCACAAGTTGGAACGTCAAATGTGATAGATTCAGGTTCATAGCCATCAGAGAGGATATGAACTTCAGTTTCTAAAGCTATTGCAGCAATCTCTCTATAGTCATTATCAATTAGGAATTGTACCCAAGTGCGGTGCAGTTTTGCTTCAAGCTCGTTCATAAGTAATCAAAATTTATAACCGGATTGCTTACATATTACTACGTAGTCTAACTAGAGATTATACAGAACATTTCCACATAAAACAACTGAGCGTCATGATATACGGACATCTCCCAAACTCCTAGATGATTATAAAAATTACTGTAACTGGGAAATCACAGTGATTAATGTTTTCGTGTACGAAACTCTCAAACCAGGTGAAGCGAATTATCAAAAATACTCTGCTGGTAAAGTCGTAGAAGTCAAAAGAGCGATCGCAAATGGTAAACTTTATAATTTACCAATGGTCTATCCAGCTATAACTTCAGAAGATGGTTCAGTGACCACCTGCGTAAACTAACGAAAATTAAGGATTTGAAACCCATGAAGATAGGTTTTGCTTGTGTAGCTGCGATTTCTAACCGCCAAAGCTAAAATAACCAGTTGTTGATTTTTCTTCAACTAAAACTACTACAATGACTGTTGATGCTGGATAATGAGAAAGCCTTAACATTTACTATTTAATCCATATCAAAATCCTTAACTAAGGAGATAAATAAAATGTCAGAAGAAGAGTTTCAACAAAAAATATTAAATTCACTGGAAGAATTAAAAACTGATGTGGCAAAATCAAATGAGAAATTTGAGGTATACAGGCAAGCTACACAGTCACTGGTTAATTTGGCTTTCGGTTTGATTGCCAGCGCCACGATAATTACGGTGGTGTCGTCGGTTTTTAAGAGGTAATTTCTGAACGCGTTCTGAACACCAAGAAGGCATTGTTAAAAATAGGCTAATAGGGAAAACTAGGTTCTAAATCATTGACTCGGTGTGAGGAGAAAATTAAGCCATTATTCGTAAGGATTGTTTCGATTGTTTGTTGACTCACCATAAAATATTCGGATGCATCTTCTATCGCAGACTCCGAGTAGTCGTTATCCAAATAAGCCTGCAAGCTATCGAGGGGACAAAGAAACTCAGCCGCAAAAGCTCGCTGATATTTCTGCCGTGATGTTCTGATGTCAGTGCTGGCAAGCCATAATTTTCCACAGTTGCCATAAAGCAAATAATCACCAATAAGCCTGGCAAATTCAAATCTTTTGGCCAGTGGATGGCTTTTTCTCGGATGATAGTGAAACCCATTGTTCTCTAATGGGACTGCAACTGAGATAGATTGTCGCTTTTGAGGCTGCCAGGCATCATATTCAGATTCCTGTAAACCAAGCAAATCGCAAAGGATCTTGTTGGTGAGAGGTTTTTCTTCGTTGTCAATTTTCTTATGCACAAAAGATACAACTTCCTTTGCTCGTTGCCAAGGCGCTTTTACCGTATCTTGATTTACAGGCAAATTACTCCAATTAACGGGCTTTCCTTTGAGTCCAGTGGATTCGATGAGTTTTTTAATTGCGCTGAAAGGTTTGGTTTCTAATGATTCTTTACCGCAAGTGGGAGCTAGTTCAGAAAGCGTTTCATTTCCAACTCGTTCAGCGAGATCCAGAGCATCTTTCACGATCTCATCGGGACATTCATCGGCATCAAAGCCTAATTCTGCTTCACGACGGCGGTACATTGTTGAATATGGGTCAGATCGTTCTTTCTGAACTTCTTCCCAAAGGTGAGCTAAAGACGTTCCATAAACTCCTGTTTCATTAAGACGGGATATAACAGACTCAATAAATGCTGCTGCTATGCTATCAAATTCAAGGAAGTTTTCGGAGACTGCGCGCTCAATACCATTTATGTATCTGACTGACTGTTTATCAGCAGGATCGGATGGAGTAGCCCATATTTGCATAGATTCAGTATCTGAAGCGCATAAAACCCTCGGCCAAATAAACCCTTGATTGGATGCAGTTAGTTCATGTGCCATTCTCCAATCAACTGAGGGTTTGATTTGGGCGGGTGGAAGAGGCTCGAAAAGTAATCTCCACCATGACGATGCCATCCATAATGCCAGGGGATAGGCAGAAAGTAAAACGGTAGGGCAAATCTTTTGAGACCAAATATTCTCATTCTCCGTCAGATTAACTTCTCCCACTTGCAAACTAAACATACCCATAGTCTGCTGAATTTCGGGCGAATTATTACTATTAGGCAACCAGTCAAAATTAAGACTTAGCTTTTTCACTCCGAATCCTCCATTGCTTAATGACCTCTTCACAGAAAGGATCTGTTTTTTGCATAGGATAACCATGATACGATCCTTGCTCAGACGACTCAAGCTGTGCTTCTAGTGGAATTCCATCATCCATGACAGACCAAACGTTTTTTGGCCATAAACCTGTAAAGCGGTCACTAACTAATCCGTTTTTAATGCCTTGTCTCAGCAGAGATAGAGCTTCCTTTCTGGTAAAAACCTTAACAGAGTCACAAAGGGACTTACCGGATCTAGGATAATTAGGGGGCGTAAGATTGAAATCACCTGGATTCATTTTATGTTCAGGATTTCCGCCATATTGCGCTTGTGATGCAAGGTTTAAAAGGTCTTGAAAATCACACTTCTCCAAATCAAGAATTTTGCGTTTGGAGTTGAATTTGCCATTACGTTTTTTCATAAAAATAAAGTCTCAGCTTAACCTTAGCACATTTCAGATATCCAGTCACTATCTCATCGCCAGCTTTGTTATCACCTGCGTAGGCTAACAAGAAATTAAGGGTTTGAAACCAATGAAGATGGGTTTTGCTTGTCTAGCCCGGATTTCTCACAAAGAAAAGAGAAAAAGGGGTCAAAAACTGCGAAAATGTATATGTAGAAAGCATTTGAGCAATTATAAAGTATGACCCCAGTAAGAACAGATTGTATACCAAAACAGTTCACTTTTAAACAAGAAA
>JANMEE010000314.1:0-27746 GCA_031376645.1 Dolichospermum sp. OTE_75_concoct_329_sub
ACCTAAAAATACTTTTGGTCGAATAATAAAAATAAGTTTAGTTGATGTTTGCTCTGAGACTTTTAGAGGATTAACTAGACTAAAATAACATCCAGCACCTAAGTTAATTGCCAACAGGATGGTAAATAATAAAACAGTCATTTTATTTGTAGCTCCAAAACCGCTTTAGCAGATAGAAATATTACGCGTTTACCAATTAGATAATAACGGAAGTTGCTAGTTAGGAAATAATTGACAATTAACAATTATCCATTACCAGCAACTTTGGTTACTTACTAAAACTGTAAATGTGCTGTGTCTGCAAGTTATTTTGTAAAGAAGAAGGTAGTACACCATCAGAGAAAGTTTGCCTGTCTAACTGTACCTGCAAATTACTCAGCGGATCACTACCAGTTGCAATCAGAAATTCCATTTTCTGAACATAAGGTAAAGTTATTATTTCATCTAAAATTTGGCAGATTGCTTGTAGGTAAGGATGCCCCTTTTGTTGATACCAATTGGGTTCAGCAATATTAGCTTGGTCAAAACCTAGATGCACTGTCAAAGATGGTTGATCAAATAAAGCGATTCCCAAGGGACGCGCTTCTTCTTGTAACAATAAATGCTGATTTTTAGATAAATCACGTAACTTTTCTAACCGTTCATAGCGTTCAGTCACGGATTCTAGTTCATCTTGCCAATGTATTGCTACTGTGACTAGATAAGTTTGTAACAGCATATGCCCTAATTTCTTGGCCTTAGTAGCTAGGTAATAGGCATTAAAATCATTAGATTCAATTAACAGTGGTAAACGATCTACAACATCTAAACCATAACCTTTAACACCAGCAATTTTCCGGGGATTATTGGTAATGAGACGAATTTTTTTGATGCCTAAATCCATGAGAATTTGCGCCCCCATGCCATAATCACGCAAATCCGCCGGAAACCCTAAACGCTCATTTGCTTCCACCGTATCTAAGCCCATATCCTGCAAAGAGTAGGCTTTTAACTTATTAATTAAGCCTATTCCTCGTCCCTCTTGTCGCAGGTAAACAACGACACCTTGACCAGCATTTTCAATCATTTTTAATGCGGCTTGTAACTGCATCCGACAATCACAGCGCAAAGAACCCAAGGCATCACCGGTTAAACATTCTGAGTGCATTCGCACCATGACAGCTTCATCTTGGAAATTTGCTGGATCTCCTTTGACAATAGCAACGTGTTCTGTATTATCTAGGGTGTGACGGTAGCCGTAAATATCAAATTGACCGAATTGGCTAGGTAGTTTGGTAACAATTTCTCGATATATCAAGCGATCATTTTGGAGACGATAACTGATTAAATCGGCAATGCTAATAATTTTCAGGTGATGATGGTTAGCATATTCAACTAACTGATGTAACCGCGCCATTGAACCATCAGGGTTTTGAATTTCGCAAATTACCCCGGCTGGATACAGTCCTGCTAATCGGGATAAGTCAACAGCCGCTTCTGTATGTCCTGCCCGTTTGAGTACGCCTCCAGCCCTAGCCCGCAGGGGAAAAATATGACCCGGACGGCGTAATTCTTCCGGTTGTGTAGCTGGGTTGAGGGTGACTTGGATAGTGCGGGCGCGGTCTTCGGCGGAAATGCCAGTGCTAACGCCTAAATGGGGACCAGCATCAATACTAACAGTGAAGGCGGTTTGGTTAGTATCTGTGAGTTTGCTGACCATTAATGGTAAGTCTAGTTCATCCAAGCGATCGCCTGTCATGGCTAAACAAATCAGTCCTCTGGCTTCCACAGCCATGAAATTAATCATGTCAGGGGTAGCAAATTGAGCGGCACAAATTAAATCGCCTTCGTTTTCTCGATTTTCGTCATCTACTACGACGATGACACGACCAGCTTTGAGATCGGACAAAGCGGCATCAATAGAATCAAATTTAAAGGTTTGGGTGGTCTTAGGCTGTGACACAGAAAATTTCCAGCTATAAACGTAAAGTTTTTTAACAATTTCTTATTTTAAATTGTAGCTTGTTTGTCGGAATTAGATATTGTATGAGATAACTAAACTTTTGCTTAACAATCAATTAGTTCATATATACTATAAGTAGTTTACAGTACCATATACACAGATTATTAAGCTATGAATTTGACTGATATAAGTAAATTACTAGGTAAACCATACTTTCAAGCGTCTAATTGTCTCATTTACAACTTAGATTGTTTAGAGGCGATGACGATTCTACCAGATGAATCAATTAATTTAACTGTCACCAGTCCGCCATATAACATTGGTAAAGAATATGAAAATTTATTACCATTAGACGATTATATAAAATGGTGCGAAAAATGGATAACAGAAGTTTATCGTCTGACTTTATGTGATGGAGCTTTTTGGCTAAATTTAGGTTATTTGTCCATTAAAAATCGTGCTAAAGCAATTCCTATTTCCTATTTGCTTTGGGATAAAATTCCTTTTTATTTAATTCAGGAAATTGTTTGGAATTATGGTGCTGGTGTTGCAGGAAGTAAGTTCTTTTCACCTAGAAATGAGAAATTTTTATGGTATGTGAAAAACTCAGAAGCTTATACTTTTAATCTTGACGATATTCGTGATCCTAATGTTAAATATCCCAATCAAAAAAAGAATGGTAAAATTAGGGTTAATCCTTTAGGTAAAAATCCCACTGATGTTTGGGAATTTCCGAAAGTAACTTCTGGACAAAACCGATCTTCAAAAGAACGAACACCACATCCAGCACAGTTTCCCGCTGCTGTCATTCAAAGAATAATTCAAGCATCTTCCCATCAAAATCAAATTGTCCTAGATCCATTTTTGGGTTCAGGTACTACTGCTATGGTAGCTTTAGATTTAAATCGACTAGTAATTGGTTTTGAAATTCGTGAAGATTATTGTGATATTGCTGCTAATAGAATTGAAACTTTTTTGAAAGAACAAAGTTGTCAAGTAGAACAAATGTCTTTATTTCTATAAAGGTAATTTTATATTTTTAAGTTAACCACCACCAAACACTATTTATTATGTTTTTACCCAGCGCAAATTTATCAATCCCCGAATTCAATTTAAGTATATTGTGATATTTCTCCTGCGCTTTGGCTTTTTTAACAGTTTGATTATTACCTTGATAATCACTTAATTCCCGAATAATTTTTATTCCTTCCTTATTCATCTCATTCGCAATTACATCACCAACTTTACATAATAAATTAACAGGAGAATCTAGAATATATTCTCCTGATATTGTAAAAAGTTTATGCTCATAGACTTTTTGATTTAAACCAGATGCCTGACCTGTTGCTGATTTTTGTGCATTCCAATCTTCATGGTCTATCCAACCGAATCTTAATAATGTTAAAGTTTGTTGGTAGAAATTAGCTGTAATATAATAACCAGACTTTTCTTTTTTAGTAAGCTCCTCATTATTTTCATCTTTTACTTTTTGACCATAGCTGCGATTTCCAAAAATTTTTGTGCCAAGCTGACCAGAAGTTTTTATCTCTATTGAATATCTTGTATCCTTTAGATAAACAATATCTTTTTCATCTTTATTTTGTGTTCCTCTCCATTCCTCTGGATAACGCTTTTGCAATTCTTTGGCAAAGAGTTTTTCAAAAAAATAACCCACCATAATAGCTGGTGGATCAATTTTTGCCAGGCTCAAATATGTATCTTCCTCTCCTATTTTTGTTTGCCATAAAAGCTGCCAACTCTTTAAAGCAACCTCTCTAATAACATTTGGCTTGAGAGGATGTTCTTCTATCAGTTCTTTTGTTTTATCTGCCCATTTTTCAACTGGAATACTGGCATAAGGAGATACCATTTAGTCTAAACCTTTTAATAATTCACTGGGTGACATTCCCAGAGCCTGAGCAATACGGATAATATTTAACAAAGCAATATTTCTTTCACCACGTTCAACACCACCGATGTAGTTGCGATGTAGTCCTGACAGTTCTGCTAACTGTTCTTGGGAAAGATTTTGTGCTTTTCTGATTGTGCGAATATATTCGCCAAATTTTTGAAGTTGAGAATTTTCTGTCACATAAAAAACATAATCTTTAGTGGTACTGATTTTCTACACACTATGGGTGTGATTATCTTTTAAAGATATTTTTGATTATTTTTGATTATAGATACGCTATAAGATACTCTTTGCTATACAATGCAGCGAAAGTTCAATAAAAAATTAAGTCATTAGTAATTAGCTACTAGCTTGACTGCTGATGACTGATAATAGATAACTAAAAGTGGATAAGGATTTAATAACATGGGAAATTTAAGACGCGTACCAGTGGGAATTGTTGGCGCGTCAGGGTATGGTGGAGTGCAGCTAGTGCGACTGCTGATGGATCATCCTGAAGTAGAACTTGTTTATTTAGGTGGTGAAAGCAGTGCAGGTAAATCCTTTGCTGACCTTTACCCACATTTCGGTAATATTGTAAATTTGCCCATTGAAGCAGTAGAACCGGACATTATTGCTAGTCGTTGTGAAGTGGTATTTTTATCTTTACCGAATGGACTAGCTTGCAAAATTGCGCCCCAACTTATAGAAAAAGGTTGTAATGTACTGGATCTGAGTGCTGATTATCGCTTCAGTGATTTGAAAACTTATACAACTTGGTATGGTACAGAAAGAAGCGATCGCACTCTAGCAGCTACAGCAGTTTATGGTTTACCAGAATTGTACCGCGATCGCATTGCCGAAGCCAATCTAGTTGGCTGTCCCGGTTGCTATCCTACAGCCAGTTTACTCGCACTTTCCCCACTTTTAAAACAAGGGTTAATAGTTCCCGAAACAGCCATTATTGATGCCAAATCTGGCACTTCTGGAGGTGGAAGACAAGCTAAAGTTAACCTGTTGTTAGCCGAAGCTGATAACTCTCTGGGCGCTTATAATGTCGGTAGCCACCGCCACACACCAGAAATTGAGCAGATTTGTAGTGAATTGGCAGGTCATGAAGTCACAATCCAATTTACACCCCATTTAATCCCTATGGTGCGGGGGATTTTAGCCACTGTGTACGCCTCTATGCGCGATCCTGGTTTAGTTCGTGATGATCTAATTACCATCTATAGTGCCTTTTATCGCAATTCTCCTTGGGTAAAAATCTGCAATAGTGGTACTTATCCGCAAACAAAATGGGCCTGCGGAAGCAATAATTGTTATATCGGCATAGAAGTTGACCCCCGCACAGGGCGCGTTATTGTCATGTCAGCCATTGACAACCTAATTAAAGGTCAAGCCGGACAAGCAATTCAATGTATGAACCTGATGCTAGGCTGGGATGAAACCTTGGGATTACCTAAAGTTGGATTTTATCCTTAATTAGGTGACAGGGAACAGGTGACAGGTGACAGGGAATAGGTGACAGGGAACAGGTGACAGGGAATACGGGAGAAATATTATCTTTCTCTCACCTCTTAACCTTCTTTTTACTGTCACCTGTCACCTGTCAACTGTCACCTATTTTGGTCCTAAACCAACAGTACCAGCATAGATGGCGCGATCGCCTAATTCATGCTCAATGCGGAGGAGGCGATTGTATTTTGCTACTCGTTCACTACGACACAGAGAACCGGTTTTAATTTGACCGGCGCGAGTAGCTACAGCTAAATCAGCAATGGTTGTATCTTCAGTTTCACCGGAACGATGGCTAATTACTGAACGGAAACCGTTGCGAGTTGCTAAATCAATGGTTTCTAAAGTTTCGGTCAGTGAACCGATTTGATTCAATTTAATCAAAATTGAATTAGCGGCTTTTTGTTCAATACCTTTTTGTAGGCGGGTGGCATTAGTTACAAACAAATCATCGCCCACCAATTGTACTTTTGAGCCGATTTTTTGAGTCAGTAATTGCCAACTTTGCCAATCTTCCTCATGTAAACCATCTTCAATGGAAACAATGGGATATTGGTCTACCAATTGTCCTAAATAATCAATAAACTCGCTGGGTGCATGAGGTTTACCATCATAAACATATTGGCCATTTTTGTAAAATTCACTAGCAGCTACATCCAAAGCTAAAGCTACTTCTTCACCAGGTTTATAACCAGCTTGTTTAATCGCATCTACCAGTAAATCTAAAGCCACTTGGTTAGATTCTAGATTAGGTGCAAAACCACCTTCATCACCTACACCTGTCAGCAAACCTTTATCGTCTAAGACTTTACTGAGAGTTGCAAACACTTCTGCACCCCAACGCAAAGCTTCTTTAAATGAAGGAGCGCCAATAGGAACAATCATGAACTCTTGAAAATCAACGTTATTAGATGCGTGCGCTCCACCGTTAATTACATTCATTAAGGGGACTGGCAATAAATTCGCCAAAGGTCCACCCAAATAGCGATAGAGGGGAATATCTAAAGACTCAGCACCAGCCTTTGCCGCAGCCAGGGAAATGCCCAAAATTGCATTTGCACCCAAATTCGCTTTATTGGGTGAACCATCGAGAGAAATCATTAATCTGTCTAGGGCTTCTTGGTTGAGAGCATCCAAACCTAGTAATTTGGGAGCGAGTACCTCATTGATGTTCTGTACCGCCTTGAGTACGCCTTTGCCACCGTAACGGCTTTTATCACCATCACGCAATTCATGAGCCTCAAATGTCCCTGTGGAAGCCCCACTGGGAACTTGCGCTAGTCCGACAACGCCATTAGCTAAATGTACTTCAGCTTCAACGGTTGGTTTACCGCGTGAGTCGAGGATTTCGCGGGCAACAATTGCTTCAATAGCAGTATCTAGAAATTTAGCCATTCGTGGTTTGTCCTTGATTTTGAGTATGTCGTCAGGGTTGAACTTTTACATATTCACAACCCAATCGTTAGTTTATGTGTTTCTGAGGCAAAATCGGCTGAGGTTAAAGAAGATTTCCAATCATGGGTTAGGGGTTTAGCAATGCTAAACCCTTACTGGGTAAGAAACAAAACACAGTTGACTATCCGCTTTGTTTTTGAAGTCCAGCCGATTTAGAGACTTCCAAATAAAAAAATATCCTAAAATTTCTTGTGGTGTAGGCATCTTGTCCGCTAATAATACAAGGAGGAAACCAGATGCCCATCCCACAAGATTGGATAGCGTAGAACTAGCACTGCTGCAAGCAGTTCATCTTTTTTGTGTAGTTCTCTTATACCTAAGTTAAGAAGATTATCAGCCCAGGAATTTATTGGTATTTTTAATGAATTTGGTTTTGAAATTATTAGTCAAAAAGGTAGTTCTGTTAAATCCAATATTATTTTTTGTCTTAAATTACCTGCTGAATATGAGTTTAAATCATTTGTGCAATTGCAATACTATAGCTTGTTAAGGAGGTTAGGGGGGGAATGGCTTCGCCACGCAAGTTATCAACAAGTGACTAAAATCACAACCCAAAACTTTTAAAACATCCTCTAAGGTTGAATTTCCTGACTTTAACCTACATTTAATAGTGATTAACTGGAAGCACTGGTATAAAACCGGAGAGCAAACCGCCAAAACTGAGTAGAAATAAAAAATAAGATAACGGCTAAAAATCCTGCACCTAACAACCAGGTAAATTGTATTTGACCTAACATAGCTTGGGCAGGAACTGTGGTTAAAAAGGTTACTGGAACTACGAAAGTAAAGAAAAAGCGATAAGCAGCCGGATAACTTGTAATTGGGTATCTTCCAGCCTCCAAAAACCCTCTTAATACTTCTGTAACGTTGTATATTTTGACGAACCAAATGGTAGTTGCTCCTAGTATAAACCACAGACTATAAAGAATAACTACACTGCAAGCCAAAGGGAAGATAGTCAGCAAGTATTTGTCAATGCCTAAATTAAGTTTTGTCCCAGCATAGACAATGATCAGCAAACCGACGATTAAATCTGGTATTCCCCACGGAGAAACGGTATGAAGAGATAACCAAAACTGACTGCGAATAGGTTTTAATAATACAAAGTCTAAAGTCCCTTCCTGGACATGGCGCACAATCTGATTTAAGTTGGGAGCTAGAAATGTGGAAGAAAAGCCTTGTAATAAGGTGAACAATCCTAAGACTACTAAAGCTGCGTCCCATGACCAACCCGTAAAAGTGTAACCTGTGCGGTAAAATAAAGACAAACCAAAGATACTACCCACCAAATTACCTAAGCTACTGAAAGCAGAAATGATAAAATTAATACGATATTCCATTTCCGCTGCCAGAGCCGTACTCCAAAATAATCTCAATACTTTTAAATATCTTTGCATTTTTCGTCCTTACTCCAATATTTCTTAAATATAAAATAACTTTATTTAAATTTAACATTATTTTTTATCTTTATAAATTTATGAACGTTAAAATATTGAATGCAACTTCTTAAGCAAATCGGATTTTATGCACTTTAATTTACCGGAATTAGTTAAATCGCTTGGTTATTTTGGAGTATGGGGAATTATCTTTGCTGAATCTGGTTTATTGATTGGCTTTTTTCTGCCTGGTGATAGTTTATTATTTACAGCGGGATTTGTTGCTTCTCAGAACTTGCTAAATATTTGGGTTCTGATTTTTGGGGCGTTTGTTTGTGCTGTTTTAGGTGATAACGTCGGATATTTTACTGGACATAAATTTGGCAGAAAATTATTTGATAAGGAAGATTCCTGGTTCTTCGATAAAAAACATATTGTCAAAACTCAAGATTTTTATGAAAAGCATGGGAAAAAAACAATTATTTTAGCAAGATTTGTGCCAATTGTTAGGACTTTTGCGCCAATCGTCGCAGGGATTGGAGCTATGCAATACAAGTCTTTCATGTCTTATAATTTAATTGGTGGCTTTGTTTGGACATTTGGCATTACTTTGTTAGGGTTTTTCTTAGGAAAATCTTTACCAGCGGAACAATTAGATAAGTATTTATTACCAATAATTGGCTTAATTATTGTTGTTTCTTTATTACCATCAATTATTCATGTAATTCAAGAAAATAGAGCTAATAAACAATAAAAAATTTTATGGAGATTAAAGTTTACCAGTAAGAATTCAGGAGTCAGGAGTCAGGAGTCAGGAGAAAGAAAGAAAGAAGATTTGATGTAAAATTATGGCAATTTATTCTGATTTCGTGTTTCCTTGGTTCCTGATTTCTTCTCTTCTATTGTATTTATTCTGACTCCTGACTCCTTTGCTCCTGAATCCTTACGTTTATCAACACCTATTCCCAAATGTAACCAAAAACTGGTAGCGTCAAACAAAGGAAAATATTTTTTGTGGATGTTACAACTTGAAAACTCGTTCTAATTATTGGCAACTTTTACCCTATATCCGCACCCAGTGGCAAACTATCGCTAAGGGTTTTGTCGGGATTTTGGGCTATGTTCTAGCAACTTTAACCCTGATTAATGTCGCGGGTAAGTTGGCAGTTCCCTTTGGTAATGGTAATGTATTAGCGATCGCGCAATTAGCCGGAATCAGTGCTGCTATATTTCTCGTCAGGGGCTTTTTTCAGTCTGTGCAAGATCTATACATGGCCAAGACAGCTTTAAGAGTAGCTTTTGATCTGCGTCAACAGGTTTATACACACTTACAAAAACTCAATCTCAGCTTTTTTGAAACTGCGAAAGCTGGGGATTTATCTTATCGTCTCACGGAAGATGTTGACAGGGTTGGAGAAGTTATCAACAAGCTTTTTCATGATTTTCTTCCCTGTGTTTTGCAATTAATTGCTATTCCAATTTACATGATTTATTTGAATTGGCAACTTACCTTAGCTACGGTAATTGTTGCCCCAATTATGGGAATTTTAATTGGTTGGTTTGGGGAACGATTACGGAAATATTCTCTCAAAAGTCAAAATCGTATTTCTGATTTATCGGCAATTTTAACGGAAGTTTTCAGCGGGATTCGGTTAATTCAAGCTTTTGCGGCAGAAAAATATGAAATAGACCGATTTAGTCATGAAGCAGAACGCAGTTTTAAAGCTAAATACTCTGTAGAAAGATTAAAAGCTATTCAAATTCCCATTGTCGGGTTTTTAGAAGCTGTCAGTGCTTTATCTTTACTAATGGTAGGAACTTGGCAAATATCTCAACGCAATTTAACAGTAGGTGAATTTTTTAGTTATTTAACAGCAGCAGCTTTGTTAATTGATCCTATTGGTCATACTACTAACAATTATAATGAATTTAAACAAGGTGAGGCATCAGTTGATCGGGTTTTTGAGTTATTAGCAATTCAACCAACGGTATTAGAAAAACCTCATGCTATAACGCTACCTGCTGTTAATGGTAAAGTTGAATATTGTAATATCACTTTTGCCTATAAATCGGGAGAACCTGTATTAAATAATATTAGTTTATTAGTTCAGCCAGGTCAAGCTATTGCTCTTGTTGGTGCTTCTGGTGCTGGTAAAACCACTTTTGTGAATCTGTTACCTCGATTCTATGATTCTGAAGTTGGGGACATTTTTATAGATGGGATAAATATTCAAGATGTGACATTAAATAGTTTAAGAAAACAAATTGGGATTGTTCCCCAAGAAACGATTATGTTTTCAGGAACTATTGCCCAAAATATAGCTTTTGGACAAAATAATTTTGATCTCAAAGCAGTTGAAGAAGCGGCAAAAATTGCCAATGCTGATCAATTTATTCAGCAATTACCAGAAGGTTATCATACTTGGGTCGGTGAGCGGGGTGTGAATTTATCAGGGGGACAAAGACAGCGAATTGCGATCGCTCGTGCAGTCCTTCTTAATCCGCAAATATTGATACTTGATGAAGCAACATCTGCCTTAGATTCAGAGTCAGAAGCTTTGGTAAAAGAGGCTTTGGAAAGATTGATGGAAAATCGCACGGTGTTAATTATTGCCCACAAATTATCAACAGTGCGGAAGTGCGATCGCATTTTGGTATTAGAAAAAGGGCAAATTGTGGAATCAGGAAATCATGAGGAATTATTAGGATTACAAGGAAGATACGCGCGGTATTATGCTCAACAGTTTTCTTAACGTACATTCCTTATTGAGAAAATTGAATAGCTTTCTACAAGTTAAGATATCAATTATTTGAGTTAATTTTGATCAAAATGAAAAAACCCATTGCTATTGATTTATTTGCTGGTGCTGGAGGCCTTGCTTTAGGGTTTGAGATAGCAGGGTTTTCTGTTCCTCTGTCTGTATTTAGATCAGAAAGCTAAAGAATTCAATGCAAATTTTCAAGTAAATGAAGAAGGGGCTGTATCATATCATTTTGATGTTTAATAGATCAGATGACACAGTTTTTCTTAACTATAGCCGCCATTTTTGGCGGTTTATCTGTTGCTGGTGGTGCTTTTGGCGCTCATGCTTTGCGGGAAAAAATTAGCGAGCGCTCTTTAGAAATATTTGATACTGCCGCTCGTTATCAAATGTACCATGCTCTGGCACTTTTAGTAGTTGCCATACTCATGAGTCGTTTAGAAAATCCACCGACTTTGCTATTAGTTAGTGGTTGGTTATTGATTATTGGCGTGGTGATTTTTTCCGGTAGCTTGTATGCTCTAAGCATAACAGGTATAAGATCCTTGGGAGCAGTTGCACCATTGGGAGGATTGGCATTAATACTGGGTTGGAGTGCTTTAGCTGTGGCTGCGGCAACTACCAAGTTTTAATCAAGAGGACAGAGAAAAAAGACAATAGAAAATAGGCTTGAGGAATTTTTATATACCCTTAGATATTTTGGTTATGTTGCGTCTACTTTATCAACTATTTACTATTACTCTATCAAATATTCTTGTTTGTAAAAACATATCAACAATTATCTAATGTATGTTAAGAAGTTGTTGCTAAAAAACAAGGAATTTATGACCGGAAAAAAAACACGGCGCAATTTCTTAATTACCAGTGCGGCTGTCGCTGGCAGTATTGTAGGAGCAAATACCTTGCAAATAAATACTGCCAATGCCACTAAAACATTAGCCCGAATGCCAGAACGAGCGCTAGGACGCACAGAAATAAAAGTACCACTGTTGGGGTTGGGGGGTGCAGGAACAAAAACACCACTGGACAAAGAGGACAGAGAAGGTGATGCCTTGGCAATAATTGAAAGTGCGATAGCCATGGGCATTCGTTATTTTGATACCGCAGCCAGTTATGGACCAAGTGAAATTTATTTAGGAAAAGTGTTGCCATCTCACCGTGATCAGATATTTTTAGCCAGTAAGACTTATGAAAAAGACAGAGATAGCGTATGGCGAGAATTGGAACGCTCACTCAAACGTCTCAATACAGACTATTTGGACTTGTGGCAATTACATAGCGTAGCCTTACCTGAACATATCGAAAAAATTTTTAGTGCCAATGGCGGAATTAAAGCCCTAGAAGAGGCTAAAGAGCAGAAAATTGTGCGGTTTGTTGGTATTACTGGACACCGTGACCCAGATGTAATAGTTGAAGCTATGCGTCGTTATCCTTTCCACACAACTTTGATTCCGGTCAATGCCGCAGATAAACACCATCCGCAACCTTATTTTCCCTCCGTTCTCTCATTAGCTAGACAACAAAATGTAGGGGTAATAGCCATGAAAGTTCCTGCTTACGGAAAATTATTTCAACCTGGTGGTTTAACAGGCATGCAGGAAGCAATGGGTTATAGCTTATCCCAATCCGGTGTACATTGCTGCATAATTTCCGCAGATGATGTGAATCAATTAGCAGAAAACGTTAAAGTAGCCCGTGCTTTCAAACAACTGAGTAATACACAACTAGCAGCGATTGAACAACGCACAGCCAAAATTTGGGAGGACACCACCTTCTACCGTGCTTGGGGTTAATTAGCAGTACCAAAAAACTAACAATTTTCAGCATTGAGAATCGTGAAAAAATTTATCTTGTTAATAGCTACCTGTAGTTTTTTACTGGCTATTTTGACTACAACGTATGGTAAAGCAAATAGCCCAAGTAACTTACAAACCATCAAAAACAGCAATGCCCAACTAGAAAAGCTATCTAGTGGTTTTCAATTCATAGAAGGGCCTATCTGGGATAAACGTGGTTTTTTACTATTCAGTGATATCGGTGCGAATACTATCTATAAATGGAGTCCTAATGGTCAGATTTTCATATTTCGCCATCCTGCGGGACATTCTAACGGCAACACATTGGATTTGACGGGGCGCTTAATTACGGCTGAACATGATCGTCGTCTTGTCCGTACCGAAAATGATGGTAAATTAACTGTATTAGCTGAACGCTACCAAAATAAACAACTTAACAGCCCCAATGATGTTGTCACCAAGTCAGATGGTAGTATTTATTTTACTGACCCTCCTTATGGTATAGGCAAAGATAAGGAAGAACTTGGTTTTTATGGGGTTTATCGGTTGTCATCTAATGGGAATTTACAATTGCTGAGTAAGGAAATGATCCGTCCTAATGGACTTGCTTTTTCATCAGATGAGACAAAATTATATGTGAGTGATTCCGAAAAGAGACACATTCTTGTTTTCCAAGTTAAGCCAGATGGAACGCTAACTAACAGACAAGTTTTTGCACAGTTGAATGAATCTCCAGAGAAGGGTGTACCTGATGGGATGAAAGTAGATTTGCAAGGTAATGTCTACTGTAGTGGTTCAGGAGGAGTATGGGTTTTCTCTCCCAATGCTCAACTATTGGGCAAAATTATCGTGCCAGAGGTAGTAACAAATTTGGCTTGGGGAAATAAAGACTACAAAACGCTTTATATTACCGCTACGCATACTTTATATAGAATTCGTCTTAATATAGCAGGTTCAAGACAGGACAAGGGAATCTCCTAAGACCTTGCGGTAAGTGGGAAACGAGCGCGTCTTTAGACCTGAGAATGTCAAACATGAAAATAGACATTGCTTGAAAAGAAAATACCAAAACAGAATTTACCTTGGGAAATAGAGGCTTTACCTCTGTCCGTCGGCTGATTTTCACTAGATTAGGGATTTCCCTGAGCGCAAACCACCCTGAGAAGGTGATCAGTTGGTGACACCAAGTAGGTAGAATATTAGCGCAGTCTTATAAAATAGGTGTAGCCAGCACGTGAAGATATTTGTATATCACACTCCCGAATTAACCCCAACTGATACAGTTCCAGAATGTGCGATCGCCGTTGACGTTCTGCGTGCAACTAGCACCATGGCAACAGTCTTAGCTGCTGGAGGTGAAGCTGTGCAAGTTTTCAGCGATTTAGATCAACTGATAACAGTCAGTGAACAATGGCCTCTTGAAAAACGACTCAGGGCTGGAGAACGGGGTGGCGCTAAAGTAGCTGGTTTTGAGTTGGGTAACTCACCCTTAGATTGCACAGCAGAATTAGTTGCAGGAAAACGGTTATTTATTAGTACCACCAATGGTACTCGTGCTTTACAACGGATACAAAATGCTCCTATTGTTCTCGCAGCAGCTTTGATTAATCGGGCAGCAGTAGTTAAATTTCTATTAGAAAAACAACCGGAAACCGTCTGGATTGTTGGTTCTGGCTGGGAAGGTAGTTATTCTTTAGAGGATACAGTATGTGCTGGAGCGATCGCTCATAGTATTTGGCAACAAACAAATTGCTCCCTAGAAGAAATTAGTGGTAATGATGAGGCGATTGGTGCGATCGCTCTTTATTCCCAATGGCAAAATGACTTATTAGGACTACTGCATCAAGCTAGTCATGGTCAACGATTATTACGTTTAGAATGTTTAGAAGACCTGAAATATTGTTCCCAAACTGATACTTTAGACATTTTACCAATTCAGAAAGAACTAGGAGTATTAAAAAGTCATTAATCATCTAATAGCGTAGTGCGCCGCAAGCCACATCAGGATGTACAAGATTTAAAGATTTGCAGGATTTAATTTAATTATTTAAATTTTTTCATCCTGTTAATCCTTAAATCCAGAGTATCCTGATTCAGACAATTATCTATATTTTATTCATCCTGTTAATCCTAAAATCCTGGACATCCTGATTCAGACAACGAGACACCCAACCACCCGGCAAAGTTCTCCATTTCTGTATCAGAAGGATTTTCCACAGCTTTAAGTTGATACTTACCAGAAATCGGAGCAGCTAAAGTCACAGAATAAGTCCGCAATTCATCTTGATGGAAAACAGTAACTTGGATAGAATCATTTACTTGATAATCCTTCAAGCGTTCATTTAACTGATTTCCTACCTTAATTCCATCAATAGCTAATAACTCATTTCCTGCATCAATACCCGCCTTTTGTGCAGGTGAACCCGCTTCGACAAATTTAATTATCTCTCGCCCATTTTCAGTATTTATCCGCACACCTAAATAAGGTTCTTCATTCCTTTCTTCAACTAATTGCAAACCAAAAGGTTGTAAATACTGATTAAATGGTAAATCTTCCAAACCATGAAGATAGCGTTTAAAGAAATCTCCTAAATCCATACCCGCTATAGACTCAATTACACCCTCTAACTGTTCTGGAGTATAACCAATTTCGGCTTTTCCAAACTGCTCCCACATTTGCCGCATCACATCATCTAAAGAACGCTGATTTTGATGATGAACGCGGATTAATAAATCTAGCAATAGTGACACCATTTCTCCTTTTAAATAATAGGAAATTTGCGAATTACCACTATTAGCATCTGGACGATAAAGTTTAATCCAAGCATCAAAACTAGACTCTGATAAAGGTTGTACCTTTCGTCCAGGAGTCAGCAAATATCTAGTAATCTCCTTACTCAAATAGTTTAAATATGCCTTAGCATTATAAATATTTGCCCGTAGAGGAATTATCAAATCATAGTAACTAGTTGTTCCCTCACAAAACCATAAAGATGGTGTATAGTTTTCCTGATCATAATCAAACACTTCTAACCCTTGAGGACGAATTCTTTTAACATTCCATAAATGAAAAAATTCATGGGCAACTAATTGTAAAAATAGCTCATATTTATCCTGAGTCCGAAATCCAAATCTTTGATAAATTAAAGAACAAGAATTTTTATGTTCTAAACCACCAAAACCTTGCTGAAGTAAATGCAGAAAAAACACATATCTATCATAAGGTAAACCACCAAACATTTGTGATTCTACTTCAATGATTTTTTGGCAATCAGCAATCAGTTGTTGCGGTTGAAAATTTCCTTTTCCCCAAACTGCTAATTCATGGGGTTTACCCAAAACTTCAAACTTATATAATTGATGAAAACCAATTTCAAAAGGACTATCAACTAAGGTATCAAAATCTTTTGCTAAAAAAGTATTTGTTGTTTCTGCAACTGTTGGTAAATCAGTAGTTATTTGCCATTCAGGTTTGGCTGGAATTACTGTGATCTGGATGGGTAAATTTTCCCAACCAGGGATTCTGAAAAACAACGCTGCACCATTAAAGTAACCGTGAGTAGCATCTAAATGATTAGTCCGAACTGTTAGTTCATTGGCAAATACACGGTAATTAATAGTTATTTCTGAAATATCGCCTTTTTCTACTTGCCAATGATTTTTACTAACTTTATGCCAAGATAAAGGTTCAGTGTCAGCAAAAGCCGCAAAATCTTGTAAATGTCTCTCATATTCCCGCACTAAATATGAACCAGGAGTCCATACTGGCATTTTCAACTCAAGAACTGCTGATGGATAGTTGACAATATGTAAAGTCACCTCAAACAGATGGGTTTCTGGTTGAGACATTCCCACTAAGTAATGAATTTGGGGAGAGAGTTCGGAAATCATAAGATATCGCGGTAAGTGGGAAACTCAGTCCCTTTAGGGCTAAGAGGGAAGCGACACGTGCGGTTTTAACCGCTGTGAATATTAAAATTGAAACCAGATTTTTGATTGGAATCTGGAAACCAACTCCCATTTCTGGGGTAATGTTAGCTAGATGCCTCCGGCACGCTTACGCGAACGACCAGTTATAAGAGCTTTTTAGACTTGCAACACTGTTTCAGTGACCTTAAAACTGTTTAATTGCAAATGACAGAGCAGGGAACTAGCTTCGCATTCCGGGGTGTCGTGACCCAAATAACGGCTACCCTTCGACTACGCTCAGGGTGGTCTGGTCAGCACGGCTTGCTTGATTACTCTTGCAAGCCCAGTCCCTTTAGGGCTGGGTTACTGACTTTGTGTGTTGAGTTTTGAGTTACTTATCCATAATTAACAGTCTATCGTTAATCGTCAAGTATAGGCATATAAAATTAATAATATGATGATTTTATGTAAAGCAAGATTATTGACTGATCTGTAAACCTACAATACTCTTAAAGTGGAGGTTATAGTTGATTGTATCTAATCACAAAGGGATATTTTTCTATAAGTTGTTAAGAGGATGTTTGATAGCGAAGCGTGGCGTTAGCCATAAAGTATCAGAATTAATCGAGATCCCCCCAACCCCCTTACAAAGGGGGGCTAAATTCCTCAAAGTCCCCCTTTGTAAGGGGGATTTAGGGGGATCTGCGGGTGTTAGATACCGCACGAAAAAGTTTATGGCTACGCCACGCTTCGCTATCAAACAAACTCTAAGACAGTACCATCTTTTATGCAAGATTTGGAAAAAACAAGCCAAGGAGTTATCAATTATGACAGTACCTTATGACGAACTGGTTTTTCAATCACCATATTTAGCTGTAGTGAAAGCAAAACAACTGCTAGAGGAGGGGAAAATGAAAGAAGTTGATTATATTTTAGAGAGTTTAGCCGAGTCTATGGGGCGATCAGAAAAAAGAGCAGTAATTAGTCAATTAACTCGATTGATACTGCATATAATTAAGTGGAAATGTCAACCAGAAAAACGTAGTGCTAGTTGGGTAATTTCTATTCGTTCAGCTAGAGCAGAAATTACTGCCAGTCAAGAAGAAATGCCAAGTCTCAATCGAGATTTTTTGGAATCAATTTGGAATAAGTGTTTTCTGGCTGCAAAACAGGATGCTAGAGATGAAATGGGCAAAAAACCAGATATTATTGCTTTAAGTTGGGATGAAGTTTTTACCGAAACTTATACACTTTGGGAGGATTAGAAAATTTCTATTTGGTAAAAAATCAGGTTATTTATCTTGATTCTCGGCTGTTCCCTCTTTCCCAATCATTACACTTCATTGCGAAATAAGAAGCTAGGTAAAAAACATGATAACTTCTGATCTAGACTAGGAAAGCGATTACACCAAATTCACCAAGGAGAACCCAGTGGCAATGGAATCAAATGTACTAACAGATGCAACTGTAGATAACCAAGATATAAGTGAGTACGTTGCTCATCTACAACTGCACATGACATTACAAGCTCGTAATTTGGTTCCCAACTTCAAACAAACAATACAAGATAGTCGTCAACAATTACTACATCAAACCCAAGCCGACTTTGAAAAATTCGCCTCTCGCCAAGGTTTATAGATTTAAAAGCATTTTTACTAGAAATTAACCTAAAATAGAAGCAGATATTGTGGTTTTCACCCCAAGGGTGTACTCGCGGTTTCTGCTTTTGATATTTTTTTACATAATCTTAGTTAAGAAAATCACTCTTTGGGAACAAGACCTAAGAGCCAAAAGCCGTTAGAATAATTACAGTATAACCACTGAGTTTCCCGCATACTGCGAGATTTTATGACTTCACTACTCCCTCGAAACCTCAGCGTTGTTATCCGGCCAGTCCAACATAGGGATTTGGACGGAATTGACCGCTTAACTCAAGAATCATTGTCCCATCTTTCTCCCCAAGAAGCTGGTGCAGCCATGCGGCAAATGCAATGGCTACAACGCTGGTATGGGTTACTCAAATTCTTAAGCTGGTTTCCCAACCCATTGCAGTACCGCTTCTGGGGCTATGTTGCCGAACAGGGACGCATACTACTGGGAATGATTCAAGTATCACCCTTTAACCGGACTCGCAGCACTTGGCGAATTGATCGGGTAATGTTAGCAGGGACTGGCGACAAAATGGGGGTAGGTTCACAACTCCTACGCCATTGTTTTGAATCAATTTTAGAAGCGCGGACGTGGATATTAGAAGTTAATATCAATGACGTTGATGCCTTAGCACTTTATCGTCACAATGGATTTCAACGGCTGGCAGAAATGACCTACTGGGAAATTAGTCCCCAGCTATTAGCAGAATTAATCCAAACTGAGCCAGATTTACCCAACTTATTACCAGTCAGTAATGCTGATGCTCCATTGCTATATCAACTAGATACAGCAGCAATGCCACCTTTGGTGAGGCAAGTATTTGATCGTCACACCCACGACTTTAAAACCACTTTGTTTGGGGCTATTGGTGACGCGCTCAAGCAGTGGATGACAAAAACAGAAGTTGTGAGTGGTTATGTCTTTGAACCCCAGCGGAAAGCAGCTATTGGTTATTTTCAGGTGCAACTTGATCGCACAGGCACAAATCCCCATATAGCTACACTGACGGTTCATCCGGCTTATACTTGGTTATACCCAGAACTATTATCTCAATTAGCTCGGATTGCCCAAGATTTTCCCCAACAAGGGTTACAACTAGCTTCTTCAGATTATCAACCAGAAAGAGAGGAATATTTAGAACGCATTGGGGCTAAACGCCGAGAACATACCCTAATTATGTCTCGTTCAGTCTGGCATAAATTGCGAGAATCGAAATTTGTTTCCTTAGAGGGGATTCAGTGGCAAGAAATGTTACAAGGGCTGCAACCAACCCGTAAGCCTATCCCTGGGGGGATGTCATGGATGCCACAACCACAGCAGGTACAGCCAGAAAGAGCTATACCAGTGCAGTCGGAAATTGTGGCTTTTTCTCATCAAAACTCGAATATAATAGATACATCTTGTCCACTAGATTCAGCCGCAGATCCAACCCAGGAGCAACAATAGTGATCTCTCAACAGCAATCAAAATCATTTATCTCCGCTTTAGGTGTTGATGTTGGTAGTAAACGCATCGGCTTGGCAGGGTGTGATGGTACTGGTTTGATTGCTACGGGTATCACTACAATTGAGCGCAAATCTTTTGTCGAAGATGTGGAGAAAATCCAGCAAATAGTCAATGAGCGACAAGTGCAACTTCTCGTTGTTGGTTTACCTTACTCTATGGACGGTACTATAGGGTTTCAAGCCCGTCATGTCCAAAAATTTGCGGCTAGACTAGCTGAGGCGCTCAAACTGCCTTTGGAATATATGGATGAAAGATTAACTTCTTATCAAGCAGAACAACTGATAATAGCTGAAAATCGCTCCCCATCCAGGAACAAGGGTTTGATTGATCGTAAGGCTGCTGCATTGATTTTACAACAGTGGCTGGATGCTAGGCGCAGTTCGTTACAGATATCGGTAACATTTACTGACGAGTGATCCCTTTTAACATGGTATTCTAAAAACTATTACTTGTATCTCTCGATTTATGGTTGACATCGGCTGTCATTTAGCAGTTCCATGATTTCCATATTTAAGAGTATTGTTAAAGTTACATAATTCACTTATGAATTCATCTCCATTTCCTGAAGACAATGATCACGATTCCGAGAGTTCTCTGATTTTAACAGATGAGCTAAAACGAACCCTAGAATGTTACATTGAGCATACACTCTCCGTGGAGGGTGAGAAATATGTTCTCCTTCTCCCTGTGGATGCACCAATAGAAATTTTTGCTTGGCAAGTTGATGGCGACGATGAAGAAGCCGTCTTAGTCGAGGATGATGATATGATCGAGGAAATTTTCGGCACTGCTCAAGCAGTCCTTTCTGAGCAAAATCTGATTCTCAAGAATACTGCTCATGCTTTGACTGTAGCAGGTGAGTTGCCTCCTGAAGATGAATCGAAATTCTTCACTTTAGAAATTGAAGATGAAGAAAACGGTTTAGAACCAGAACAATTAATGGAAATTGCTACTTTTTATCATGATGATCAGGAGTATGCAATTTATACTCCCCTTGATCCTCTGCTCTTTTTTGCCAGAATTACCAAAACGGGTGAACCAGAATTACTTTCCCCCGAAGAGTTTCGTAAATTTCAACCCCTTTTAGAAGAACATCTGTTTAATGAAGTTGAGTAATTGGTAATGGGTGATGGGTAATTGGTAATTGGTGATTGGTGATTTAATTAATTACTTTTACCTTTTACCTTTTGCCTTCTTAGTTTTGTGTTTGGTGTAATTATTTATCTCAATAACCCTATTGATTGTAAACTGCTGAGTAATTGAGCAATACCAGTAAGTAAAGCCGCTGCTATTGCAGCAACTTTCTCCAAATTAATACTTTTATCTTGTGCATCATCTCTGTCATCTTTAGCATTTTGAATTTCAATTTTAATACCATTAACTATATGATCATTTTTATGGTTCAGAGAATCAACTGAACTTTCCATTTTCTCAATACGTTCGTCTTGTGATTTCATCAGGGTTTTCAGATTCTTTAATGTACCCTCCATTTGTGTGTGAACGTCACCAATTTCTTCTTTACACTCTTCCACATTAGTTTCACGAGTTTGAACTACTCTTTCTACCGTAGCAATCATTTATTGTCTGCATTTGCATGAACTCCTGGTTGACTTTTTAGCATCTTCAGTCTTTCCCGTAGAATTTCTATGTCTTCCTGATATTCTTTTTGTGATTCTCCCAGAGTTTCAATTTGTTTACCATAGTCTTTCACTTCTCTTTCTAAATCTTGGCGATCATTATATTCTTGTGACATGATTCTTAACCTCTTTTATTTCTTAATTTCAATAAACATATTTTGTAAATCTGCCAAATCTATGCTATTGACAAAATTTATCATAATTTGGCAATCATGAGCAATGCTAAACCCCTACAAATCTAAATTTCCTATGATTTTGTAAAAATTGAAATCCCAACCGTCACGAGTATATTTGTAAATCATTTTTAACCTTATTAATCTTCGCTTGCTGAATAGCTAAACTCAAAACCTCCGTTAATTTATCTTGTAATTCTTGTTTCTCATTTTGCAGACCTTTAAAAGTATCTTTTAAAGACGACTCCTCAACATCAGTAATACGTCTTTGTTCATAAGCAATATTATCTGATAACTTTTGAATATCCGCAACCTGTGACTCTCTATTTAAAATCTGGGCTAAATTGATTATCTGTTGTTGAGTATTTTTCATCTGACGAGATAATTTTTGCCAAAGTTGTTGATAATGATTACGACGAAATTTGATTATTTCTATTCAATACCTTTTGATAAAATTCATCAAATATTCCCAATTTAAGATTTACCAAAGATTGTAACTCTACCAAATTCGTTAAAGTTAAATTAGCAGCAAGTTGTAAATACTTCAAACTGCGGATATTATTAGCATCAATGCGTCTATCTATTTGCAGTGATAATTCATCAGGAATAGGGTTTAAATCAAAACGTAATTCTCCAGCTAAACGATGAAAGATTTCCTGTTTTATATTTGATAACAAAACTTGTAATTCTGTACAATTTTGAGAAACTTGTTGTAACTCCTCCCGAATATCAGTTAAACTTTGATTGTGTTCTTTATATAAACGTTGATATGCTTGTAAAGCAGTGGATAGTAAAGTTTGCTGACCTTGAATATACCAAGGACGGGATTTAATGATATCTTTAATTTTATCATTAGTAATAGAACTTTTTTTTGTCTTCAATTCTTTTAATTTTCCCCTGTACTATTCTCTCAGCAATACTCTTAGGTTCTACCGTCAAATATCGAGATACAGCAATAAAATCAAATCCTAGATTTTCGATAGTCGTCGCAGCAGACCAGCGAATTAAATCAGTTTTTCCTGACTGTGCTTGCTCACTCAAAATTGCTAATAAATCTTCACTTTGCTTCGATCTTTCCCTAATGTCTACATCTTTAATCTTGCCAAAAGCCTGACTAGTTAAAGCCACCACTGCTTCCAATTTAACATTTCTCAATATCTCTACAAAAGCCTCAACCGGTGGTTCATAAGTTGTCGCTAAAGCTTCAAATAAATCAATTTGTTCACCTGCATTTTGACATTCCCGAAAGGCGTTAATGATATCAGCAGCAGTTCTGAGACTTGAGTAATCCATACTGGTGGTAGATGTGACGAGTAACTAGCATTTAAAGTAGCACAGGAATAAACGTGAGTATACAGTGCTTATACTTAATTAACAATTGCCCAGATCCCCGACTTCTCCAAGAAGTCGGGGATCTAACTTCAATACGTATGATATATGCAAACTCATAAATAGCTATATTATTATATAATAGATTTATCTTCGTTTCTTGAGAGGATTTGACCATGAAAACCCAAGCAAAATCAACACTCTATGAAACTGATTATCAACAGTGGATAGAAACCACATTACAGCATTTACGCAACGAAAATTTTAATCAAGTAGATTTAGAGCATCTTATTGAAGAAATTGAAGCAATGGGCAAAAGTGATCAACGAGAATTACAAAATAGATTAATTATTTTATTAATGCACTTACTAAAATGGAAATATCAACCAGAAAATCAATCTAATAGTTGGTTAGCGACTATTGATGAACAACGTCGTCAAATTTCATTTATTTTTGAAGATAGCCCTAGCTTAGAAAAACATTATCTGGCTACGGTATTTGATAAATGTTATCAAATGTCTAGAAAATCTGCAAGTAAAGAAACTAAATTACCTATTGGTGAATTTCCTGAAAATTGCCCTTTTACTCAAAGTGAAATTTTCGATTTTGATTTTTATCCCTAATTGTCAGAATCAGGATGTCCAGGATTAAAGGATGAACAGGATGAGAACAGGGATTTTATCACCAATTACCCATTATCAGCCTCAACTAAATAACTAGCAACTTGAGTTAATTATAGGAGTATTTACACCATGATAACTGTAAAAACCCTCTACGAAACTGACTTTAATTCGTGGTTAGAACAAACCGCAATTCTCCTTAAAGCCGGAAAATTAAACCAATTAGATATTGAAAACTTACTAGAAGAAATTGAAGGGATGAGTCGTAAAGAAAAAGATGCTCTCGAAAGTAATCTTATTCGGGTATTACAACATTTACTCAAGTGGAATCATCAACCAGGAAAACGCTCTCCCAGTTGGTCTTATACCATTATTGAACACTCTCGCAGATTAAACAAAGTCTTGAAAAATAGTCCTAATCTAAAGCCTTACTTCGATACTGTCTTTGATGAATGTTATAATGAAGCTTGTAAAGGTGCTGCTGTTGAAACCCAACTTCCTTTAACTACTTTTCCTGAATCATCTCCCTTTACTAAATCTGATGTGTTAGATGTTAATGTTGATGATTATTTTATTGAATAAAATCTATTTAAATTAAGTTGCTAGTTAGATACTCTGTCTGAATCAGGATGTCCAGGATTTAAGGATTTACAGGATTAAAATAGCTATGGGTTAATAAACTTCATCGTGGCTACCAATATTAACTAAAATAATTGTTTCATCTTGTATTAAAAATACACAAATAATCTGATATTCATAGGTGAGAATACATGAATAAAATTCGCTGAGTTCACCTTTTAATTTATGTGTTTTTAGCGAAGGATCGAAAGGATCGATTTTTACCTTTTCTAATACTTCTCCATATTTATCAACTAAATGAGGACGTTTTTTAAAAAATTTGCGTTCTTTCCGCATATAGTCATCATCTTTAACTAATTTCATCTTTTAAGTCTTGAATATATGTTTTAACATCACCAATCTCACTAAAGCTAGACAAATTGCCCTGTTTTATTTTTTGTAAAGTTCTTAAACATTGATCTTTATCTATTTTTAGGTATTCATCTTCACTAAATTCTTGGACTATCTCGCTATTAATTCCTAACCTAAAGTAGTGAATTAACTCATATATTTTTTGATAAAACTGCTAGAAAATGGGAAGGTGACGTTTTGGTTAGAGAAAATTTAGTTGATATGGAAGATATTGCTTTAGCAAAAGTTATTGAACAAAGAAGAAAATTAACAAATAGAGAAACGATAGAAGATCCATTATTAAATGTTATTGGTATTCTTTCAGGAGAACCAATATCAATAAATAATCGCCAGGAGATTATTTCTCCCATTAAGAAAAAATCCCTTCTCGAAGTCTTTGCTAACCTTGAGGATATTGATGAAGAATTTCCCAATGTTGACGAAGGATTATTACCACTAGATGAAATTGAGCTTTAAAATGTCTTACTCTTACTTACCCAGATATCATGATAATCCGAAATCCTTTAGTGTATGAAGAAGGGAGAAAAGATACTTTAACTAACCCAGTAATGATTGCTGAAGTTTTATCAAAATCCACCAGCAGCAATGATAGAGATCAAAAATTTGCCGCGTATCGAACTATTTCTAGTTTACAAGAATATATTTTAATTGACCAATACACACAATGCACGTTGAACAATACTGGAAAACTGATAATAATAAATGGATTTTTTCAGAATTTGCTGATTAAAATACCAGCTTAAATCTAGCTTCTGTTCCCTGCCAAATTTTGCTGGCAGATATTTATGATAAAGTAGATTTTAATGCTAAAGTTTAAAGTTGAAACCACTACCCTACTTAGTGCAAGCCCGGTCAAGTAGGTTTTGACGGTAAATGTAGTATCCTCGTGCCTTTAGTCCGGGGATTGTGAATCAAAAAGATAAATTTAATTATACATAATTATGACTCGCAACCATCTATTAGAGCCTAACTTGATTTTAGCAGGTTCAGTTTTGACGCTGACACCAGATGTAATCCAACAATATGGACTGAAAGGGCTAGTATTAGATGTTGATGAAACTTTAGTACCCATGACCACAAGTTCTATTTTTCCAGAATTGCAAGCATGGATAGAAGAAATTAGGACTTGTACAGCATTATGGTTAGTTAGTAATAATTTAAGTGAAGCGCGAATTGGTGGGATTGCTCGTTCTCTCAATTTACCTTACTATTTAGGTGCGGCTAAACCCTCGCGTCGGAAAATTAGAGCAGCATTGCAAGAAATGGATTTACCTGCACATCAAGTAGGTATGGTAGGCGATCGCTTGTTTACAGATGTGTTAGCTGGTAATCGCTTGGGTATGTTTACAATTTTAGTTGAGCCAATTATTCATCCTGATTTTACAGCCCTCCGTTCCCATCCTATCCGCAATATTGAAGTTTGGATATCGGAAATATTAGGTGCATCTATTACAGGTAAGATAATCAAAAAGTAAGAATCTGTAGTTGTGAAACTTCCTAAATTGGTAAGTTTATCTTTACTGTTTTAGCTAAATTCACTAAACTTGAAACTAATACCTTGAGGTAAACATCATGAACACTACTATAACGTTACCTCCTCACCTCACATTAAACATCAACCTAACGGATGAGCAATTTTTTCAACTCTGTCAAAACAACCGTGATTTAAAATTTGAACGCACAGCATCAGGGGAATTAATAATTATGCCACCAACTGGCAGCGATACTGGCAATCGTAATTTTGATATTGCTGTAGAATTAGGAATTTGGAATAAACAAACAAAATTAGGTAAAGGTTTCGACTCTTCCACAGGTTTTAAATTATCCAATGGTAAAGATGTTTCTCCTGATGTTGCTTGGATTAAAAAAGAACGTTGGGATAGTTTAACGTCAGAACAACAATATAAATTTGCTCCTATTGCACCTGATTTTGTGATTGAATTACGTTCTCCTAGTGATAACTTAAAACCATTACAAGAAAAGATGGAAGAATATATAGAAAATGGTGTTAAATTAGCTTGGTTAATTGATAGAAAACAAGGTAAGATTTTTATTTATCGCCCTGGTCAAGTTGTGGAAGAATTAGATCATCCACAAACATTAAATGGTGAGGATATTTTACCGGGATTTGTTTTAGATTTACGTGAGATTTGGTAATTAATCTAATACATCATTTTCATGACAATTAGGAAGAGGATAATGTTCTGTTTCATAAACCTCAATTAATGTTCCTAATGTATCAAGTAAATGGTAGAGAGGATGCTGTTCATTAGTTCCAATCTCATCAATTAAATCATTTAATCTGACAATGGCTTGATCATACTCTTCTTCATTACGAATTGTCAGCAAGGGAGCAATGGCGTTCCAATGGGTGTTAATATCTGGGCAAAATGTAGTTAATTTTTCCATTTTATTAGTAAATATGAGCAAGCTAATCTTAGAAATTCCGGATCAAGTAACAGAAGGATTACGCATACCCCCAGATGAACGTCTGAATCGAGTCCGCATTGAATTAGCAATTAGACTTTATCAAAAAAGGATTCTTTCTTTTGGTAAAGCGCGTGAATTAGCACAATTAAGTAAATGGGAATTTCATGAATTATTAGGACAGGAAAATATTGAACGCAGTTATGATTTAGAAGAATTAGAAGCAGATTTAGAAACTTTAGAAGTATTACGATGAAAGCTATAGGATGATTGGGCAGTTGAGGTTGTCCAGATACTAACCCTATCAACCAGTTAATGACGGATTTAATTACCGACATATTTTTCACCATTGGAGCAACTAAGCAGTTCTTGAATTAGCTGTTGATATACGTGGAAACTCTGTTTATTTATGGAACAGGGCTGGTATAGGGTAGCGTTCAAATAATGCTTAAATAGATATTTTACCCTGTGTCGGACAATTACATCCTGTAAATCCTCAAATCCTGGATATCCTGATTCTGACAATTGCTAGTTTATAATTAATGCAGTGTAAATTTTCCATTTACCAAAGAGGAGTCAGTAACTCAGGGCTGAAGCCACTGAGCTTGGAAGAGAAATCAACCCAGCTATACTGACCAGCCTAAGTCTTAACTGACTACGTTATTGGAGTCACGACACCCCGGAATGCGAAGCTAGTTCCCTGCTCTGTCGCTTGTGATTAAACAGTTCTAAAGTCACTGGAACAGTGTTGCAAGCCCAACAAGC
>JANMEE010000322.1:0-9170 GCA_031376645.1 Dolichospermum sp. OTE_75_concoct_329_sub
AAGGAGGATTTTATCCAAAAAATACTCGGTTTATGGGTTATTTTGTTACCAATCATACATTCCTTCTCCGTTTTCCTCCCTTGTCACCTTGTCTGCCTTGTCCCCCAAGTCTTGTTCTCAAGACAATGTAAAAAACCTACATTTGTCAGGGAAACCCCGCCCCTACTCACGCGTATTCATCTCATCACCTAAGAGTCGGGTAGGTAAGAGGCTTCTAATGTTTAAACTAAAAATTACCATCCTGTTAATCTTATAATCCTCAAAATCCTGATATGGCTAACGCCACGCTACGCTATCAGACAAATACAACTTTCATCATCAACAAACAATCCAAAAATTACCATCCTGAAAATCCTTAAATCCTGGTTATCCTGATTCAGACAATCAATATACTTGATTTGCAAGATTGTTAATAATTGAAAATATTACTATATATGCGCGGACAGATTTCTACTCTTAACATAAGTGTAAATCAAAAATTGCGTCTTGTCAAGTCTTAATTTTTAGAATCAGGACATTCAGAATTTAGAGGATGAAATTGAGTTCTTACACACAATTTCCACTTTCTCATATATAATAGTAGATTGTGTTGAATTAAAGCCAGACCATGCCTAAATTAAAGACTCGCAAGGCTGCGGCGAAGAGATTCCGCGTCACCGGTACCGGTAAAATCGTCCGCCGTAAACCGTTCAAAAACCACTTGTTAGAGCATAAATCCTCTAGCAAAAAGAGCAATATGTCCAAAATGGCAATTGTTCATGAAACGGACGAACCTAACGTGCGTTTGATGCTTCCATATTTGTAAAAGATCACAGGTAATAAGATATGACTCGGGTAAAACGCGGTAATGTAGCTCGTAAACGCCGCAATAAAATTCTCAAATTAGCTAAAGGTTTTCGTGGTTCTCACTCAACTTTGTTTAGAACCGCTAACCAACAGGTAATGAAGGCGCTTCGCAGTGCTTACCGCGATCGCAAAAAGAAGAAGCGCGATTTTCGCCGTCTGTGGATAGCGCGGATTAACGCAGCCTCTAGACAACACGGCTTAAGCTACAGCCGCTTGATTGGCAATTTGAAAAAGGCCAATGTGGAACTAAACCGCAAAATGTTGGCACAATTGGCAATTCTTGATCCTGCAAGCTTTGCTAAAATTGCGGAATTGGCAAATTCAGTTAACGGATAAAGGTGGCAACGGATGGATAACGGATGTAACAAATAGCCTATTCTGAGAATTGAAAATTAAAAATAAAGAAAATTTTTGGCATTTTTAATTGGAGTAAAACCCAAGGCAATTATGAACAAGTTACATCTGGTATTATCCGCTACCTTATCTTTAATTTTCTCTCTGTTTTTTCTCAGTGGAAACTTAACTGCATCTGCCGCGACAATGGCGGAAATTCAGCAACGAGGCTACCTACAAATCGCCGTTAAGGATAATCTTCGTCCTTTAGGATTTAGGGATGATCAGGGCAATTTACAAGGGTTAGAAATTGATTTAGCCAAACATTTAGCCAGTGATTTGTTGGGTAAAGCTGACGCTGTGAAATTGCAACCGGTAGCTAATAGCGATCGCTTGCCTGTAGTATTTAATCATCAAGTTGATTTAGCTATTGCTGGAGTTACAGCCACAGAATCACGTTCCCGCATTGTTAGCTTCAGTGTTCCTTACTATTATGATGGTGCGGCAATAGTTACAAAAAATGCCTCTATTCAGGAACTAAAAGATTTAGGGAAACGCAAAATAGCTGTTCTTAATAACTCCAGCACGATTGGATACTTGAAATATTTTACACCATCTGCTGAATTAGTCGGTGTAAATTCTTATGCCCAAGGGTGGGAAAAAATAGCAAGTAATCAAGTAGATGCTTTTGCTGCGGATATCAGCGTTCTTAGTGGTTGGGTGCAAACAAATTCTCAATACCGCATACTGCCAACTAAATTCTCAGCAGAACCATTATCCGTAGCAATGCCCAAAGGATTGCAGTATGATGAGTTAAGACGCAACGTGAATGAGGCGATCGCTCGTTATACAGTCACAGGTTGGCTGAAAGAACGGATAGAACATTGGGGATTGTAGTAATTTAGTGAGAAATATAGAACCTAATAACTGATAATAGATAGAGTATTTTAATAATTTGTATTTGTAGAAAATGGATAGCAATTTAGTCGTCGTTTATCTCTCAATTTTTGTTGGTTTACTTGCATTTGCAGGTGTGAGTGTTTTTCGTGAAGTATTTAAAACCCGAAAACTTGAAAGCTCACTGAATAAGTTGAAAAACAAATTAACTAAAGAAAAAGGTACGGCTCAAGAATATTACGAATTAGCTAGTATCTATTCAGAAAAAAAAGTATTTAGCCAAGCCATACCTCTATTTCAAAAATCCCTAAAAGCAGCCCAAGAAGAGGGAGAAGAATCTATTGCTCCTATTTACAACGGTTTAGGATATGTTTATTTTGCTCAAGAGCAATATGACTTAGCAATTCGTCATTATAAAGAAGCCATCAAATTGAATCCAGATTATGTATCAGCTTTAAATAATCTCGGACACGCTTATGAGAAGAAAAAATTGAATGCTCCAGCTTTAGAAATGTACGAAGCAACACTCAAACTTTCACCCAATAACCTCGTAGCTAAACGTCGGGCTGAATCTTTACGTCGTTTAGTTTCTATATAGATTGTAAAGACGTTCTATGGAACGTCTTTATCAATAAAATATTAAGAATTATTAAACGCGGATAAACGCGGATAAACGCAGATAATAATGCGTCAATTAAATTAGTTTATTTATTAATATAACTCTCTTAATCTTACGGTTTCTCATCTTTAGTTGAGGAATCAATAAATGTACTTTTTGGAAAAATGTGCAAGATGATTAAGAGGCTAAATCTTTTTTACCAGCTAACTATTACCATTATTATTTTCATTAACATATTTATCGGATTTCCTAATATCGTATTGGCTCAGGAAACAATAATTTCTCATCCTCTTAACCCCTTAACAGAGACAGAGATTAATACAGCAGTTACCATAGTTAAAGAGCAAAAAAATCTCAGTGAAACCGCAATTTTCCCCATAATTACTTTACAAGAACCTGATAAAAAAGAAGTTTTAAATTTTACACCTGGTAAATCATTTCTCCGCCAGGTTTTTTTGCAAGTTTATGAAATCGAACTTAACAAAACCTTTACAGGAACAGTTAATTTAAATACTAGAAATCTCACTTCTTGGCAAGAAATACCTCATGGACAACCTGCTATTTCAACAGCAGATTATGCAATAGCGAGGGAAGTAGTAAAATCAGATTTGCGTTGGCAAATAGCCATGCAGAAACGCGGAATTAAAGATTTTGAAAATGTAGAAGTTAATTGTTGGGGAGCAGGAATATTAACTGATAAAGAAACCAAATCTGGTAATCGAATTTGTCGAGCATTATCTTATTATCAAGGTAAATATTGGAATTTTTATGCGCGTCCCATAGAAGGTGTTTTAGTTACAGTTAATTTAAATAAAGGTGAAGTTGATAGTTTTGTTGATAATGGGATAGTTCCTATTTCTCAAGAGAATTGGGATTATGATATTAATGCTTTCAATAGCCTAATTACACCACCAAAACCATTAAATATCAATCAACCAAAAGGAACAAGTTTCAAAATTCAAGGTAATGAAATTACTTGGCAAGGTTGGAAATTTCGTTATTTAATGCACCCTCGTGAGGGCTTAGTTTTATATCTTGTTAAATATCACGATAGTGAAAAAGATAGATCAATTTTATATCGTGGTAGTCTCTCGGAAATGGCAGTTCCTTATGGTGATCCTCAGTCAAATTGGTCATTTCGTAATGCCTTTGATGTGGGAGAATATAATCTCGGTTCATTAGCAAACAAACTAGAATTAGGTAAAGAAATTCCTGAAAATGGCGTTTTATTAAATACAGTATTTGCTAATAGTGAAGGAGAACCTTTTACTATACCAGGATTAGTTGGTATTTATGAAAGAGATAATGGTATTCTTTGGAAACATTTTAATTATAGAACTCAAAAAAATTATGTCCGTCGTAATCGTGAATTAGTCATGAAAATGATTACAACAGTTGACAACTATGATTATAGTATTAATTGGATATTCCACCAAGACGGTACTTTAGAAGTAGAAAATGAGTTAACAGGTATTGATTTACCACAGGGAACAGCAAGTACAAAACAAACTGAAAATAAATCTTTTGGCAGACTATTAGCTAAAAATATCTTTGGAGTAAATCACCAGCATTTCTTTAACTATCGCTTAGATTTAGATATAGATGGACAAGCTAATTCTGTGATGGAAATGAATGTAGAAGCATTGCCCATGGGTGATAAAAACCCGTTAGGAAATGCCATAACTGTAGAAGATACACTACTAAAAACTGAAAATTCTGCTGTCCGTGATTTGGATATTAAACATAGTCGAGAATGGATGATTGCTAGTGCAGATAAACAAAATAATTTAGGTGTTTCTCCTGGATATATGTTAATGCCGGCAGGGAATACAATTTTATATGCAGTAGAAGGTGCAAATATTAGGAAAAAAGCAGGTTTTGCGACTCATCATTTTTGGGTGACAAAATATAAATCTAGTGAAATGTATGCAGGTGGAGATTATCCCAATCAAACAGAATTGGGGGCAGGTTTACCAAAATATATTGCTGATAATGAATCTTTGAATAGTGAAGATCTAGTTGTGTGGTACACAATGGGAATAACTCATGTTCCCCGTCCAGAAGATTGGCCAGTCATGCCAACTCACCGCGTTGGGTTTAAGTTAATGCCCAGGGGATTTTTTAATAGAAATCCGGCAATTAATTTAGGTGAGTAGATTAACGTCTTAGTTTCAATCTTAGATATGTCTATGGTAGGGGCAGGTTGTAGAGAAGATTTTGATTGTACTGGACAACTTTTTTAACCCTGTCCCTACCTTGAGGTGTAGTTTTAGCTCTCTCCTGTTTTTTCAATGGTTTCAATCACTGCTAAACCTATACTAGAAGCGGCGATTAGCATGATTGGTGCTGCTAGAAAGGCAATGGTAAGCATCCGAAGAGCTTGGTCAAAAAATATATAGGTGGTCATTTGTTCACCTTCTGAACTTTATACAGCTACTGGTACTATCTAATTCTTTTTCACAGCCGGGTGGCTGAATTCCTTGTAATCGTATCTTAACAAAACTTTAGATATTTCACGACATGATGACAAAGTTTTATTACTAAAATTTTGATAAATTTTAACTATATTCGGTTAAGTACAATACTGAAAAATACTGAAAGTAAAAATTATATCAATTTTGTTACAGTGTTTTTGTGGTTTTGATTGTTGTAATGGATACTTATTTTTTGGCACTAGTTATGGAACTTATAGTGTTGGAGATATTTACACAACGCCTATTATTAAAGGCTATATCAATGGAATCCAAGGCGGGTATTTTTAGAAAATTTACGAAAGAAGTTATAACTTATTTGTATACAGAATTGTTGGAAAAATTCAGGATACTGAAATTTTTATTAATCAATCTTTAGTAAATATGGAAAAGTCTTTGTAGGGTGCATTAGGCTTTAAAATGGTGCGTTACACTATCGCTAACACACCCTACTACTAATCTATGCAAGATTGAATAGTAGCAATTACCGATTCAGCTAGACTTGGTAAATCATAACCACCTTCTAAACCGAACATGATTTTTCTGGTTATACCTAAACAGTATTCTGTAAATAAACCAAAATCTTCTGGTTGCAAATTCATACCTGCTAAAGGATCATTAGCATTAGCATCATAACCAGCACTAATAATCAGTAAATCTGGCTGAAAATTGGTTAAAAATGGCAAGATTTTTGTTTCCCACAATGGTTGATAGACAGTAATATCACTACGAGGAGGAATAGGTAAATTTAATACATTATTATGTAAACCTTGTTGAGAAGCTTTCCCTGTACCCGGATAAGCTGGATACTGGTGAAGAGAAACATAAGCAATTTCCGAGTGAGTTTCTACTATCGCTTCTGTACCATTTCCGTGATGTACATCCCAGTCTAGGATAGCAACGCGCTCAATACCAGGTTGTTGTAAAGCATATAAAGCTGCAATTGCAGCATTAGAAAATAAACAAAATCCCATTCCTGTATCACTTACCGCATGATGTCCAGGTGGACGCGCCAATACAAAAGCTTGATTAGTTGTATTAAGAACTGTATCAACTCCGTCTAACCAAGCACTAACTGCTAACAAAGCTATATCATAACTTCGGGGAGAAATGGGAGTATCTCCGTCTAAATAACCACCACCTGAGCAGGATATATCTTTAACTTTGTTAATATATGATGTAGTGTGAGCTTTTTCTATCCAAGACATTAAAGACAGTTTCGCGGTGACGGGTGTAGGTAGTTTCCAGGTAATTTTTTCTGCAAAGCTCGCAGCTTTTAAAGCGTTGACTATGGCTGTTAATCTAGCTGGTTTTTCTGGATGATAGCTTCCCGTTTCATGATCTAAAAATTCGTCAGAATAAATAACTTGTAACATATATTTCTATCTCCACAAGCTGAAATGTAAGTTAGGTGAAAGTTAATAAACTTATTAAAATGATATATTACACCAATAGGTAGAGTTTGGGAGTTTAGATCCCCGACTTCTTAAAGAAGTCGGGGATCTGGATAATTAGTTAATTACAAGGGGTGATATGAATAATCTTAGTCTTAAACTTAAAGGGATGAGTTGCGCTTCCTGCGCTAATAATGTAGAACAAGCGATTTTATCTGTTTCTGGAGTTATTGATTGTCATGTTAATTTTGGTGCAGAACAGGTAACTATTAATTATGAACCTAAACAAACAAATTTAGCAGAAATCCAAGCTGCAATTGTAGATGCTGGTTATTCATCTTTTCAGTTAGCAGCAGCAGGGGAAGATGCAGCAGAAATAGCAAATACATTAGCCCAAGAACGAGAACTCATTCTCAAGTTAAGAGTTGGGGGTGTAATTAGTATTATTCTGTTTTTTGGTTCTTTACCGATGATGACGGGATTACATTTGCCTTTTATTCCTGAATTTCTACACCATCCTTGGTTGCAATTAGTATTAACAACACCTGTGGAATTTTGGTGTGGTGGATCTTTTTTTTGCAATGCTTGGAAATCCTTAAAACGTCGCACTGCAACGATGGATACTTTGATTGCCTTGGGAACAGGTACGGCTTATTTCTATTCTTTGTTTGTGACGCTTTTTCCGGGTTTATTTATTTCCCAAGACTTAGACATTCATGTTTATTATGAAGTTGCAGCGATAGTTGTAACTTTAATTTTGTTAGGCCGATTTTTTGAACATCGTGCTAAAGGACAAACTTCAGAAGCTATTCACAAATTAATGGGAATGCAAGCAAAAACAGCTAGAGTAATCCGAGATGGTTTAGAAATGGATATTCCTATTAAGGAAGTGAAAGTTAATGATCTAATTTTAGTGCGCCCTGGTGAAAAAATTCCTGTTGATGGTGAAGTAATTGATGGTAATTCTACAGTAGATGAGGCAATGGTGACAGGTGAAAGTGTAGCTGTTAAAAAACAACCAGGAGATGAGGTAATTGGGGCAACAATTAATAAAACTGGGAGTTTTAAGTTTAAAGCAACGCGGGTTGGTAAGGATACTTTTTTGGCACAAATTGTTAAATTAGTCCAAGAAGCTCAAGGTTCAAAAGCACCAATTCAAAGATTAGCAGATCAGGTAACTGCTTGGTTTGTGCCGGCGGTAATTGTGATAGCGATCGCTACTTTTATCATTTGGTTTAGTATTACAGGTAATTTCACATTAGCAATGATGACAATGGTAGGAGTTTTAATTATTGCTTGTCCCTGTGCTTTGGGTTTAGCTACGCCTACTTCTGTCATGGTAGGAACTGGTAAAGGAGCAGAAAATGGCATTTTAATTAAAAGTGCTGAAAGTTTAGAATTAGCACACAAAATCAATACTATTGTTCTCGATAAAACTGGAACTTTAACTCAAGGTAAACCCACAGTTACAAACTTTATCACTATTAAAGGTACAGCTAATGGTAATGAACTGCAATTATTAAAGTTAGCTGCCAGTGTAGAACATAAATCTGAGCATCCTTTAGCGGAAGCTGTGGTGAAATATACAATGAATCAAGCTGTCAGTTTAACTGATGTCAAGAATTTTTCAGCCATTGTTGGTAGCGGTGTTCAAGGAATTGTCTATGAACAATTGGTACAAGTTGGTACACAACTTTGGCTGACAGAATTAGGAATTGATACAGATGTTTTAGAACCACATCAAACAACGTGGGAAAATGAAGGAAAAACAGTAATTTGGTTAGCAGTAGATGGTAATTTAGAGGCAATTATGGCTATTGCTGATGCCCTCAAACCGTCATCATTAATGGCAGTTAAAGCCTTGCATAAATTAGGTTTAGAAGTGGTAATGTTAACGGGAGATAATCAACAAACTGCACAAACTATTGCTGATCAAGTTGGGATTACTCAAGTTTTTGCCCAAGTGCGTCCAGACCAAAAAGCCGCTATGATTAAATCATTGCAACAAAGAAAAATAGGGAATAAATATAAAATTGTGGCCATGGTGGGAGATGGAATTAATGATGCACCGGCATTAGCACAAGCAGATGTGGGAATTGCCATTGGCACAGGAACAGATGTGGCGATTGCCGCTAGTGATATTACATTAATTTCTGGAGATTTGCAAGCTATAGTTACAGCTATTCAACTCAGCCGCGCTACCATCAATAATATCCGCCAAAATCTATTTTTTGCCTTCATTTATAATATTATTGGTATTCCCATAGCTGCGGGTATTCTCTATCCTTTCTTTGGTTGGTTACTTAACCCAATTATTGCTGGTGCAGCAATGGCTTTTTCTTCTGTTTCTGTAGTCAGTAATGCTTTAAGATTGCGTAACTTTCAACCAGGTAATAGGTAATAGGTGACAGGTGACAGGTGACAGGTGACAGGTGACAGGTGACAGGTGACAGGTAATAGGTAATAGGTAATAGGTGACAGGTGACAGGTGACAGGTGACAGGTGACAGGTGACAGGTGACAGGTGACAGGTGACAGGTAATAGGTAATAGGTAATAGGTAATAGGTAATAGGTAATAGGTAATAGGTAATAGGTAATAGGTAATAGGTA
>JANMEE010000329.1:0-80743 GCA_031376645.1 Dolichospermum sp. OTE_75_concoct_329_sub
TTCAATCCCTAATAGGGAGTAATAGAAATTGCAATCTGATCGCTTTCATAATATACATCTGGTACTTTAAGTTTCAATCCCTAATAGGGAGTAATAGAAATTGCAATCCGAAAACAGAAGAATTGATCAGATATCTTGAAAGATGTGTTTCAATCCCTAATAGGGAGTAATAGAAATTGCAATAAAGTCATTGCATTATAAACACCAAGTTAATTTTGTTTCAATCCCTAATAGGGAGTAATAGAAATTGCAATTCAATTGTGTTATCTGGACAGTTGGTTTCTGTTATCTGGTTTCAATCCCTAATAGGGAGTAATAGAAATTGCAATGGGATAGTGGAGAATCAATCCTTCGTGGAATCCTGGCGTTTCAATCCCGAATAGGGAGTAATAGAAAATGCAATTATCAAATCGAACGCAGTCACCCTCTCCTAAGTCGTTTCAATCCCTAATAGGGAGTAATAGAAATTGCAATTATAGAAGTCAAAAATACCTTGATAGGTAGGCTGCAGTTTCAATCCCTAATAGGGAGTAATAGAAATTGCAATCTTCCTTGATGATGCTACACAATCCGCACCCTGCGGTTTCAATCCCTAATAGGGAGTAATAGAAATTGCAATTTCCCCGATGATTTGAATATTTTCCTCACTGGGGGGCGTTTCAATCCCTAATAGGGAGTAAAAGAAATTGCAATAAATGAAACCTATCTCATGAATTTTGACTTGCATGTTTCAATCCCTAATAGGGAGTAATAGAAATTGCAATGTGGGTAAATTCGCAAGCAGAAGCCAGACGGGTAGTAGGTTTCAATCCCTAATAGGGAGTAATAGAAATTGCAATCGTACGAATTGTGGCAATCAGATCCAAAAGCTAGTTTCAATCCCTAATAGGGAGTAATAGAAATTGCAATGTTACGCTTATGTGGTTTAATGCTCCTAATCACCGTTTCAATCCCTAATAGGGAGTAATAGAAATTGCAATACAAAGTATTCAGGACAATATGCACTAATTCTTATGGGGTTTCAATCCCTAATAGGGAGTAATAGAAATTGCAATAGCGGGAGGCTGAAAGCCTATATATATGTAGTTTTCAAGGTTCAGTTGCGCGGGTACTATCATAATAGTCCATTTCAGAAAATATGTCAAGAGGTAAAATAGCTGAAACCCTGACTGTGTAAGGTGCGCGAGGGTATGAACACAAAAAAAGCCATAAAAGCCTTGCAGAGAAATCATTTCAGCCATTTTTTTTAAACTTGGATTTTTCACACCTACCCCCTCGCGCATGAAACACAGATTTACAACAGAAATTCCCATATCTTTAACTATGACTGTGCAGGAACATACTTATCTAAAGTAGCAGCTAAAGTAGTTTTAGGAACAGCACCAACTACTGTTTTGATTTGTCTTCCCCCATGAAATACCATCAGAGTAGGAATACTGCGAATCCCGTAATGACTAGCAACAGTGGGATTTTGATCAGTATTCAGTTTCACTACTTTTATCTGTCCCTCATATTCCGCAGCCACTTCCTCAACCACAGGAGACAGCATTTTGCAAGGGCCACACCAAGGGGCCCAAAAATCAACTAAAACAGGAGTTTGACTTTCTAACACTTCTTGCTTAAATGTGGCTTCCGTGACATTGGTAATGGATGACATAAATTGTCTACCTAGATTTAAATTAATAACTCAATAATATCTAATAAATAGGGGCAGAAATATGTTGTTAAGTTTAATTTTGCTAAGTTTCTGATTATTCAAGTAGGTTTGGTTGAACCACAGTGAAACCTAACATTTCGGATAATTTCTAAGACGATGTTTTAAAAGTTTCAAGGTATAAATTAACCCCTCTCAAAACCTCTCCCCTATAAGGAGAGAGGCTTTAAAATCCCCATTCCCTTGTAGGGAGGATACATCCTGATTAACTCATTAATAGCCTTAAGGAGAGAGGCTTTAAAATCCCCCTTCCCTTGTAGGGAATGGGGGTAGGGGGGTTAGGTTTTTGGAGATTATTGGTTTTATTTAATACTTTTTCAAACACCCTCTAACTTCTGGCTGCGGTAACAGAATTTTGATCAGCACCACAATGATGACAATAAAGTAATTCTTTATAAGTTAAATTATGACAATTATGACATTCCACATATTGATAATAACCGCAGTGGGGACAGTAGTTATCTTGAGGACGAATTTTCTTGGCACACCGAATGCAGCGTGATTTTTGAATTCTGTTAATAGCCTGAACTTTAGGATTAAATACAACAGTTTGGAAGAATTTTATCATGCCAAAACCAACCAAGGGAATTAGCAAAATATACGCGTAACTAATGAGAAAAACTAAACCACCAAAGAAGAAACTAATGATATTAAAGAAGAATTGGAATATTGCACCAACTTGCAGAAATTCAAATACTTTCAGAATTAGGGGAATGATAAATATAACCAGCAAATGCCAGCTAATTAATGCTATTAATCCATATCCTCTGCGTTGGCTAAAATTATTAACTAATAATGCCATGAGAATTAGCGGGATTAAAAAGATAGCCTGAAAAACTAATTGAATACTAGGATACCAAAATGAAGCGTCTTTATATCCTTTGGCAACTTGATTAAATTTAGTTTCATCTTTGACAAAAGACAGTAAATTAATACTTTCAGGTTTTGTCAACAGTTGATTTTGCAGATTAGCAATTTCCTGTTTCAATGTGGAAATTTTCTGGCTATTTTGCGTTAACTCTTGTTTAGCTTTTTCTGCTTTAACTTGATTAATGGAATTTGCTGAAGACTGTCCAGCAATTTTTTCTAATAGTGTCGAATCATATTGATTACGAATAGTAGCATTTGCTTGTTCAAGACGACTAATTTTATCTTGTGTCTGATTTATCGTTCTGAGAATTTCCTGATTTTGAGGATTATTCAGTTTATCTTTAGATTCACCATAATTCAAACATATTTCCGAAACCTTACCTAAATGTCCAATTTCTGCATCTTGATATCTTTGCTGAATTCTTTGCTCATTGTTACCATAAGGTAATGAACTTCTCAAAAATTCATAATCTTTATTTTTGGTAGTTTGTGTTTTGTAATTGTTCCATTCTGAATAACATGGATAAGCTTGATTTGGGCTAAGATGCCATTCACTAATATTATTTAAACCCGTAAAAACATTAATTAAAATAAAAATATCAACTAAAATAATGACAATCAAACTCACTTTATTTAGTGGTTCGTTGTTAACTGTTCGAGAATTATTAAAAAATTGACTGAAAAGACGACGTATTCGATTAAACATATAACTATCCTCCATCTAAATATACACGAAATAGTAACTTGAAAAACTAAATTGAATTTAAAAAATTCCACTCATCAAACCAAAGTGATTTATCTACTTGCTCAATTAATTCAATAAATTCAGTTTCTACGTCAAAACTCACGCCATGAAGCTGTAAAGTAGCAGAAATAACAGTTTCTACATCATCTTTTGTCATTAATTTAAAAAGATTTCCACTATCTAAACAGTTTCTAACGTGGTTTCGGAACATATCTTTTAAGTCAATATCATTAGTATTAATATAGTCATATTTAAAAATTATCTTCAAGTCATCTCTCAAAGTTCTATACCTGTATGCTGTATCTGAAAGGGTTCTATCGTCATCATAGCGATTTGTTAGGTCTGTTTTGAAACTAAAATAATTAGTTTGTAACTCATTTTCCAACATATTAATATTAAGACTCATGCCGTTTTTGTTGTTCAATACCCATTTATTTAAAAGTATAGCTAGTTTTGGTATATCAGTAAATAGAGTTGATTCAAATGTGTAAGCAGACCAAATATGAGATTTCAACTTAATTTTATCCTGAAACTTATTAGGAAGTATAACTTGATGATCGTCAATCAAATTATCTCTGTCTATTATTAATATAGATTTCTGCCAAAGTGTTTGATTATTTTTAATTTTAGAAAGAACAGTTTCGTAATGTAAAATTCTCTTAAAAACTTCACTAACTCCTCCTAAAACCCAATAAACATATTTTTTATGATTATTAATATTCTGCTTTAGTAAAATATCAATTACTTGTGCATCATCTGCACCTTCAACAAAGATTAAAGTATCTGATTCAATGGCATTTAAAAAATCTAACCCACTCACCATTCCTAATGCACTAATAACCGGATTAACTTGAGAGGGATAAATACCAGAAAAGCGCGGGTTTACTGCTGTCAGATTATTACTATTTATGTTTTTATATATGCCTGTAGGTTGACCATCAAGATGGAATAAATTAGATAAATTTGCACTACGAATTAAAGCTTCGTTATGAGTTGTGATAAAAATTTGATTCTTTTCGGAGAATTGCACTAATATTTTTAACAAACGACTATGAATGTCCCTATGAATATGACTATCAGGTTCGTCTAAAAGAATGAAATTTAAATCTTTTTGAATAGAAGAAGGATGATAAAGATTTAGCAAAATTTCAATAATTTGTAAACTACCACTACCTAGAAGTGCAATATCTTTTTCAATGTCTATTTCATTGTGTTTAAAGTTAAATATAACTGTTATATCTTTTTGAATTTGGCTAACCGTAGAAATATTGATGTTCCCATTTCGATTATAAAGAATAAAAGATAGAGCCTCTAAGAAATTGCTAAATAAAGAAGGATCAGAAGAGTTATAAAGTTGATATAACCGATTACGAATAACATTTGATGAATCACGATTAATAATAGATTCTTGGATTTGTGGAATTGTTACGAATCTTTCTATTTGGCGAATTGTACTAGAAGGTGAAGTATAGTAAAAACTAAAGGGAGAAGGTAAATTTTGGAAAAAATTATTGAATTTATTAAAATCATAACTTGTAAAATCAAGCAACTCTATCACATAGTTACGTCCTGAGCTACTAATTTTAAAACATATTGTGATTTCTTCATTATCATTGGCAATTGTCGCAGATAATTCAATTTTATTATTTTTATCTCTTTGATAAAAAATATCTTCAAAATTAGGACTCAAAACACTATTGATTTTATCAAAATATTTGTCTTGGGTATTTCCTAAAATATAATCATTTCTTCTGTAATTAACAGTTCCTCTAAGGGCTTTTCTAATTAATTTAGTAAAACATTCATGCCACAAAGATAATGCTTGTAGTAGTGTAGTTTTTCCTGAATTATTAACTCCAGTAAAAATACTAAGAGTCTGGTTAAATTCTACTTCAATATCTTGAAATAACTTAAAATTTTTCACTTTAAACCGGGAAATGTGCATAATATATTTCAAAAAATAAAAAGATTGAATTAATCATAGAGAGATGTATCGTAAAGGAAGATACAACTGCTACACTGTAATTTATGCCCTGTTTACCAAACCATCGGTTATATATAAACAAAAAACAGTTAGATTCATTTTTGCACAATCATAGGCGAAACGTATAGATTAAAAAAACTCTTGTTCCTCTGGAGTGCCTCTGCGTGAAACAAATTCATCGAATTTCAGTATATTTATGGCTTATTATTCCTTCTCTTCTACTGCCTGGGTAATAGCTTGACAATATCTAATTAAAGTATCAATGCGTTCTTCAATGGTCTTCAGCCTAGATTGTGATGTTGTTGACTGTCTCGCACCTTGGAGAAACATCATATCTACTTCCAACAGTCGCAACTGCTTATTTATTTCGGTTTTATAAGATTGTTCTCGTGAATTAGCATCAACCAAAGGGACGATTTGTTGTCCAAAAAATTCTTGCAACTGGGCTAAATTCTCTCTTAATTCCCTAGCATTGAGTTTATTACCCGTTACATTAAGTCGGAACTGATCTAAAAATGTGGACAATTCCTGATATTTATCACAATTAAAAGACATCTGTTGCTAGTTAAGATAGTATTAATGTCAAGAAAATTTTCTTATATAACCAAACTTTCTTTTTCAGGTCAAAGTCATAAGTCTCAAATCTTACTTTGAGGCTTGGTTTGTTGTCAATAGGTTTTTTGATTATGTTTCGAGCAACCTTCAAGGGATGATGACTACAGACGATTAGACATTATCTGTCCAACTTTGTTTCTTTTGCAACAGCATCTATTTATAGAGGTGCTGTCAATTTATGCTTAAGTAGGTGAACATAAAAATTTAAAGGTATGTAAAGAAAAGTAAAATCTCCCAAAACCTCTTCACTCTTGCCTCTTGTATGAGTGCCTCTTGCCTTGCCATAACGACAATTTTCAATGCTAACCTACTTATCTGTCAACTTATCCACCAATTACCTTTTTTATTTTATGAGTACTGTAACTATCAAACCCCCCGTTGATGTCATTCTTCCAGATTGGCTTAACAAATGTTTAATTGAACCACAAGCACCAATACTTACAGAAGAAGAAGACCGAACGTATAACGGTAACGCCTTAATTTGTCGAGCATTTCAGTTTGCATACGAATTACATGGGGGTCAAATTCGTAAATCGGGAGAACCTTATATTGCCCATCCTGTGGCTGTAGCCGAAACACTCCGTGAATTAGGTGGTAGTCCGGCTATGATAGCAGCCGGTTTACTCCATGATGTAGTTGAAGATACAGAAATTACAGTTGAAGATATAGAGGCACGTTTTGGACCAGAAGTGCGGCTACTGGTAGAAGGTGTTACCAAGTTATCAAAAATAAATTTTACTAGCAAAACCGAAAGTCAAGCAGAAAATTTCCGGCGAATGTTTTTGGCTATGGCGCAAGATATTCGTGTGATTGTGGTAAAACTGGCAGACCGTTTGCATAATATGCGGACTCTCCAATATATGTCAGAAGCTAGTCGTCAACGCAGCGCCCAGGAAACACGAGATATTTTTGCACCTTTGGCGAATCGGTTAGGAATTTGGCAAATTAAATGGGAATTAGAGGATTTAGCATTTAAATATTTAGAACCAGAAGCTTATCGAGCAACTCAGCAAAGTGTGGCTGAAAAACGTACGGCACGGGAAGAAAAATTACTCAAGGCTACGGATACTTTGCGCCGGCGGTTACTGAAAGCGGGTGTTAATTGTTTAGAAATTAGTGGTCGTCCTAAACACCTTTATAGCATTTATCAGAAAATGCAGCGGCAGCAAAAGGAATTTCATGAAATTTACGATTTGGCGGCGCTGCGAATTATTGTCCAAACTAATGAAGAATGTTATCGAGCTTTGGCAGTGGTTCATGATTCTTTTCGTCCCATCCCTGGTAGATTTAAAGACTACATTGGACTGCCCAAACCAAACCATTATCAGTCTTTGCATACTGGGGTAATTGGCTTGACTGGCCGACCGTTGGAAGTGCAAATTCGCACCTTGGAAATGCACCATATCGCGGAGTATGGAATTGCCGCCCATTGGAAGTATAAAGAAAGTGGTGGTTCTGATAATGCTGATTTAACAGGCTCTGATGAAAAGTTTACTTGGTTGCGCCAATTGCTGGATTGGCAAAGTGATTTAAAAGATGCTCAAGAATACTTAGATAGTGTTAAAGACAATCTATTTGAAGATGACGTTTATGTCTTCACCCCTAAGGGGGATGTTGTTCCATTAAGTCCCAGTTCTACAAGTATAGATTTTGCCTATCGGATTCATACAGAAGTCGGAAACCACTGTGCAGGGGCGCGAGTTAATGGGCGCATTGTTCCTTTGTCAACACGGCTGCATAATGGGGATATTGTCGATATTATTACCCAAAAGAATTGTCATCCCAGTTTAGATTGGTTAAATTTTGTTAGCACTTCAGCGGCTAAGTATCGCATCAAACAATGGTACAAGCGATCGCGCCGGGAAGAAAATGTCGCCCGTGGACGGGATTTATTAGAGAAAGAATTGGGAAAAACTGGTTTTGAGAGTTTGCTCAAATCCGACGCTATGCACACCGTCGCCGAAAAATGTAACTATCACAGTGTGGAAGATTTGCTTGCTGGTTTGGGCTACGGGGAAATTACCTCAAACTTAGTGCTGAACCGTTGGCGGGAAGTCGTGAAAGCCAGACAACCTGTGACTGATGTCGTTCCATTTATTGCCAAAGAACCAACACCAAAAAGCTCACGGGATACACCACTAATTACTTCCCGTGCTAGTGATTCCCCAATTATTGGGATGGAGGGTTTAGCTCATCATGTCGCTGGCTGTTGTACTCCCATTCCCGGTGAACCAATTGTGGGTGTAGTTACACGCGGAAGAGGAATTTCTATTCATCGCCAAGGCTGTCATAATGTAGATCCTGTTGAACATGAGCGTTTAGTGCCAGTGCGTTGGAACTTAGCTATGGAAAATCGTGGCTGTCCTCATACTTATCCGATTAATTTACAAATTGAAGCAATGGACCGCGTGGGAGTATTAAAAGATGTGCTATCACGGTTAAGTGACCAAGGCATCAATGTTCGTCATGCTCAAGTGAAAACTTCTCTAGGACAACCCGCTTTGATGGATTTGGGAATTGATGTCCGCGATTGTTCTCAATTGGAACATTTATTTGTTCAACTCAAAAAAATGAGTGATATTCTCAATGTCCGTCGTGTTTGTGAGGCTGAGGACTGCGGATGAATTGAAAATTAACAATTTATAGGCGATTTCTATGTCGCGCTTCGCTATCGCCAAACGCGACATAGAAATAGCTGTTAATGAATATGAGGAGCGTGATAGATGCAATTAAACCCTTTTTCACCTTTCAACTTCTTATCAAATGTCACTGTTATAGTACAACCAGATTGTTGAGACATTGCCCCAATTAAATAATCTGAAAAATCTGCATTTCCCTGTTTAAAACGTTGCAATGCTTGATAAATAATAGAGCGATTTTCCCACTCAAAAACAGGACATTGCAACATCATCTCTACAGTATTACTAATTTCTTCTTTTCCAAAAAAATAAGGCTTACCACGTAAAACCCAAATTAGTTCACAGATAACAATATTAGTAATAAAACACTGCTTTTCTCCTTCTACAATTTTAACAGCTTGTTCCCATTGCGAATCATCATCTTTTGTGAGGTAGCGGACTAAAATATTTGTATCAAGTCCAATCACTTGCGCCCTCACTGATTGTTTGTTCCATTTCGTCTAAAGTTCCAGACTTCATCCCTTTTTTATGCAGAATTCCAGATAAGTTTTTGAGAGGTATATTCAGGGGAATAAGTTTAACTATCCCATTTTCATCAATTACAAAATCAATCTTACTTCCTGTATCTAAATTCAGATAATCCCTAATTTTTTTAGGTATAGTTACTTGTCCTTTTGTGGTAATTGTTGCATTATTCATTACTTTAACTCCTTACTTGAGTTCCTTACTTTAGAATAACACATTGCGATCGCTTTTCGTGGGGATGTGAGAAGAGCGATCGCCATTTGTGAGAATATTAGGAAGTGAAAACTGTTTCCAGCAACGCATTGCTATCACTCATATTAAATTTGATAAAATACAGAAAAATGGGAAATAGCTTTGTTTAAAAGTTCTGGACTATTTCATTCAAGGCTTGCAAGAGTTGATCAATTTCTGCTTCTGTATTGTAGTGTGCTAATCCAATTCTCAATAAACCACCAGATGTTTCTACGTCTAGTTTTTCGGTAAGGTTAACTGCATAGAAATTGCCATACCAAGCAAATATTCCCTTTTCTCCTAATATGGTTGCTATGGTTGCTGGTGTTTTTCCTTCTATGCGGATAGATACTGTTGGTGTACGCCATGTAAATTGGCTGGGTTCGGTAATTCCATATAAGGTTAAACCAGGGATTTTTAATAATCCTGAAATCAGCTTTTTACTTAATTCTCTTTCATATTGTTGAATGGCTGACATTGCTGCAACTAAAGCGGCTCGACGACTATGATAAGCTGATGCTAATTCATGGTTTGGTTGTGCTGTTTCTGTCAGAAATCTAGGACAATGAAAGGTTGTTAATCCTTCTTTATCGGCTTCCATTAAGGAGGAAAGTAATTCATTATCTAAGGTTGGGGAAACATGACAACCTAATTTTGCTAAATAATTAATTGCTGCTACTAATCCGGCTAAACCTTCATGATTTAAGGTTCCTGTTTCCCATCTGGAAGGAACTTCTTCTGATGCAGGTTTCACTTTATAAGGAGAAAATCTCGTTAAATGTTCTCTTTTTCCGTAGAGAATCCCGACATGAGGAGCGAAGAATTTATAAGCGGAACAGGCGAGAAAATCACAGTCTAAATGATGAACATTAATCGGTGCATGGGGGGCATAATGGACAGCATCTACATATACTAAAGCCCCGAAACTATGGGCTAATTTTGTTATTTTGGCAATATCATTAATTGTGCCGACGGCGTTAGAAGCATAGGTGACTGCAACTAATTTTGTCCGGTAATTTATCTTTTGTTCTAAATCTTTTAAATCTAATGTACAGTCGGTAATATTGATCTCAACTGGACGAATAATTACACCTTTTTCTTCTAAAGCATACCAGGGAGAAATATTGGCTGCGTGGTCTAAGTTTGTAACAATAATTTCATCACCTGGTTGCAATTCTCTCCCAATAGCGCGACTTACGGAGAAGGTGAGGGTGGTCATATTTGCGCCAAATACTACTTCATCATTATCACATCCTAAGAAGTCGGCGATCGCAGCTCTGGCGGAAATAATCAAGGCATCTGTTCGCATACTCGTAGCAAAAGAGCCGTGAGCATTAGCATTTGACCTGACTAAATAATCACTAATTGCGTCTAATACTCCACCGGGTACTTGTGTTCCACCGGGTCCATCAAAGAAAATTGCTGGTTTTCCGTTGATTGTTTGTGTTAGTGCAGGAAACTGGGAGCGTATCCATTTTATGTCTAGTGATTCGTTCATGTTAAGTTATATTTTGTCAAAAAAAGATTAAGAGAATTCCAATTAAAAAAATATCCTAGAATTTCTTGTGGTGCGGGCATCCTGCCCGCTAATAAGACAAGAACAGGCAAGACTTGTACTGAGCTTGTCGATAGCGTAGCGTGGCGTTAGCCATAGTATGCCCTCCCACAAGATCGAATAGCGTAGAACTAGTGCTGTTGCAAGCAGTTCATCTTTTTTGTGTAGTTCTCTAAATGATATTTTTAGAGCAGAATATACACTATTATACAAGCAAAGTTTATTCATCAGATATCTATTTTAACCTTCATGAATCAATTGCAGCAAAGCATCCGTTGATATCTTACCACTCATATCAGTACCTTCCAGCAGACTATCCGCCAAATCTCGCTTGTGGTGATGTAACTCTACAATCTTGTCCTCAATAGTATCCTTAGCCACTAAGCGATAAATAGTTACTGGGCGTTGTTGTCCAATCCGGTGGGCGCGGTCAGAAGCTTGATCTTCCACTGCCGGATTCCACCAAGGGTCAGTATGGATAACGTAATCAGCAGCCGTCAGATTCAGTCCTGTACCCCCAGCTTTAAGACTAATGAGAAAAACATCCCCATCCCCTGCTTGAAAGGCATCCACGCTTTTTTTCCGTTGTGCCATTGGTGTACTGCCATCCAGATATTGATATTTAATACCTTGTTTGTCTAGATAATCGCGGATGATATGTAAATGATCAACAAACTGACTAAACACCAAAGCCTTATGGCGATTTTCTAGAAGTTCACCCAGTACCTCACCAAAAAGTTGCAATTTGGAACTAGATAAATCAGTGTCGGGCATCACTAAACTAGGATTACAGCAAGCGCGACGCAGTTTCATAATCTCTGCTAAAACTTGCAGATGTTTGTTTCCGGCTTCGGCATTACTTTCACTAAGTTTAGATATCGCTTGACGACGCAACGCTTCATAAAATGCCTTTTCTTCTTTACTCAATTCCACATGAAGGAGTATTTCAGTCCGAGAAGGTAACTCTTGTAAAACCTGGTTTTTTGTGCGTCGTAATAAGAAAGGTTGAATCAGTTTTTTGAGTTTATTCCGGGCTTGTTTATCCTGATATCTTTCAATAGGATTAGCAAAACGTTGATTGAAGCTTTCAAAAGAACCCAATAACCCAGGGTTAATAAACCGGAACAAGTTCCACAACTCACCTAAATGATTTTCAATGGGAGTTCCAGTAGTAATCAGTTTAAAATTGGATTTCAGGTTCATGGCTGCCTGAGAACGTTTTGTAGCCATATTTTTAATTGACTGAGCTTCATCTAGCACAATCGTTTGCCATTGCACTTGAGAGAGCATTTGAGATACTTCTTCCTGTTGCAATAATCCATAACTACATATCAACATATCCAATGGTTGTAAACCATCCAATAATTTTTGGCGGTTAGCACTAGAAAATTGCATGATATTCAGAGTTGGGGCAAATTTTTCCGCTTCACTTATCCAATTCATACAAACGGAAGTGGGGGCAATAATTAAAGTTGGTCCATTACTAGCGTTTCTCAAGATAACAGCTAATGCTTGTACGGTCTTACCCAGTCCCATTTGGTCTGCTAAACAAGCACCTACGCCCCAATGTGCTAAACGCGCCAACCAGCAAAAACCCTCCATTTGATAGTCTCGTAATTCGGCTTGGAATGTTGACGGGAGTTCTGGTTGCAGGTTCTGTACTTCCTTGAGACGTTCGATATGTGCTTTCCAGTGTTTATCTGCTTTTACCTTCCCGACTTCATCTACAAAATCCTCTAACCCTAATGTAGCTAAAGGGTGAAAACGCATTCCTTTACCATGTTTTTCAGAAAACATTCGCAATTCGTCCAATCGTTTGCGAAATGCCTGGGTTAATGCTAGAAATTGACCATCACCCAGAGGAATAAATCGGCTGGGGGTTTTCTCCAATAGTGCTAGAAGTTGCTGCATATCTAGCACCAGGTCATCATTTAATTTTAATTCTCCAGTGGCTGCAAACCAGTCTTGCTGACGTTGAATTGATAAGTTAAAATCTTTCAAATCTGCATTGTGGCTAACCCGCAGTTTTTCTCCTTCTGGCCATTCTATAACTACGCTGTCTCCCAGTGCTTGTAGTTCTAGCAGCAGTTCTAAACATTCCTCTGGTTCTGCTATTGCCCATTCACTATCTTGTTCTTCAATTTCTGTTAAAGTAGGACAAGCTGCGATCGCATTTTTAGCAAGTTTTTTCTCTTCAGTGAGATTACGTCGAGTTTGCAGACGTTTACCGTCAATTTCGGCAATAACTGTTTCACCACCTGCACCCGGACGGAAATAAGGTCCACCTTGGGTAAAGGGACGAGATAAGAGGGTGATTTTTAAACCAGAATTGGCGGGTAAGAGGTGAATATGGGGTAAAGTTTGGGCGGGTACTTCTTCTGCACCTGCTGCACCTCCCCCAATGTCAGAATGGACGGTAACGATGCCAGAGACGGCATTAATGGCGGCTAAAACTTGCTTTTCGGCAATGGCTGGGACATTTAATTTATTATCCTTGCCGATAATCTCCGCAATGCGTCTGTGTTCGGCAGTGATTTCAATAACTTTGATGCGGGTAGGTGTTTCTTTGATCTGGAGAACACTTTGTGATTCGGTGATTTTGGGAGAAAATTCCAAGGTGAGTCGTCCTTGTTTTTCTTTTTTTACTAATAGTTCTGGTTCTCCTTTGACGATTTCTACACGGATATTAGGGGTGTTTTCCCAAAAAACTAAGGGGTGTCCAATTAAGGACAAGATGGCCTTTTCGTTGAACATATAATCAACTTTGCCATAATAGCCTTCACTATATGCCTCAATACAACTACAGATCCTCATATCTTGGGGTGTGACGTAATCAAACTCAGCTAACCCACTACTGAGGCGTTTTAAGGCAATGGGGCGGCCTTTACTCCATTCTCCTTTGGCATTAACTTTTTGTTCTTTTGGTTGCAAGACACATTTGCTAGGATAGAAGGTAATGAACCATGCTAAACGTAATTCTGACTGTGGTTTACCCGCTATTTGTGGTTCTCTTTGCAGATTTGCGAGGGCATTCAGGCACATTTCCCAAGCTTCCTGGGGTTGGATGATATCTACAATGGTGTGCATATCATTATCTTCTCGGAGCGCTTGTGCTTGTTTTTTATAGTTACTACTGGGTTTGAGTCGGGAGAGAAGTTCGGCGCTTTCCATTGCCAGCCAGTGATGACCGGATGCGAGCGATCGCCTATATAATGGTTCTAGAATATTAGGTAAACGTTTTTTGGCATCGTCAGTATCCATCCAATAAAGGCATAGTGAACACAACAATGTTTGCAAGCTATTTTCTTCTTCTACGGTAGAAATATGGGAATTGATGACAAGTTCTTTTTGCGTAATATCACCTTGCTGGACTTGTATTACCATTTTCAGTCTGGCATAAGTAAATTTGAGCCAATGATCTGATTGGCGAGACACTATACTAGTATAATCTTCTGCTTCTTTAAGACGTTCTGCTGAACCATCTTTTAATAAAGCCAGAATAAAAAATAAGCCGTTTATTGTATTAAAATATATTTGGCGTTTACCTGTAGCTTTTCTAATAGCTTTCAGGGCATCTGTATAATATTTAATAGCTTGTTCATTGTCCCCTTTGAGAAAACTCAACCAACCCCAATAAATAGCTGCATGATTTTGAGACTCTTCTGATATACCTCCTAAACTTTCTTGTGCTTCTTCGGTACAACCTTGCAACAGTAGTTGTTCTGTATAAATCAGTTTTAGGGAATCTGAACAATGTTCTTCCAGTGTCAAGCATTTTTCTTCTAGAAGTAAAAACGTATCTTCAGAATCAGACAATTTTAAAACTGAATTTAAGAGGATGCTTGACATACCACTTTCATATAATTCTTGTGGTAGTTTGCTAAACCAATCTTCATCAAATGGATTATTAAATATTTTGTCAAAGATGTTTTCTATGACTATTTTTTCTTGAATATTACTGTAATTTTGGTAATCCTCAATTTGTTTCTTAATAAAACTAGGATCTTGACGATAAATACCAATCCGGATTTCTCTAATACAATGACGGAGATTGAAGAATATTCGAGATTCGTTTTTCCAATGATGCTGTATAGGTAGTTTTTCCTCTACAGCTATAACTAATATTTCAAACTGTCCAGTTTTTACAGCATGACGAGTAGCAATTTCCGTTAAAAGGGGATGACATTCAGGATTTTGCTTACCTTCCCGTATTAACAAACCTATTTTTAATAATTTATCAATTTGGGGACTGAGGGTTTTTGTAGTCCAAGGTTTGTTATTTTCATCTACAGCATCAGTTCTGCTAAGACAACTTATAAATGAATTTTTATCTATCGGTGCATAAATTACCGAAAACAACTGCACAATTCTTTGGATAGAAGGGTGTGACTCGAAGTATTTTTGAGAGAGATGTGTTTGAAGTTGAGCGGGATTAAATGTAAAATTAGCCATATTATTTATTTAGTTCTTCTTTGAATAATGTCATTAATTTGCGTTTCCGACCATGAGCGGTTTCTAATTGTAACCGATAAGCAGACCATTCAGCTTTTTGTCCCAGTTGAAAATAAGCAGCTTGGACTTTTTTTAAGCACTTCACCGCAGCATAATAACGATCTGCTTTTCCCTGCTCCATAATTGGTTCTGCGAGCTTACAAGCTTTTTCAATTACCCAATCAGGACTATAGGGAATTGCTGCATCCATAACTCTATGCAATGTATTTGAACCATAATAATTATCCTTTTCTACGGTCTTCATTGCATCCTCAATTAAGCCTTCATAGAGAAAAATATCAACTTTAGCTTCTTCCATTCCCCAAACCGATTTATCTCGCAATATTACTAATAAATCTTGTTTAACTGTTAGCCAAGTTTCTGCTGTCAACTCTTCTATTTTTTGATAATCTCGCAAAGATGGTCTAATTTTGAAAGCAATAATACTGGCATCTAATGCAGTTGCATTATCCTCTAACCCTTGTGCTAAATCACTTGTCCAATGAGCAAATTCATATAAACAATTACCTGGTAAATTTATCCCCGCTTGAGATATTTCCAAAGCCTCAGCTAAATACCCATCTTCCCGCAATATTTTTGCTAATTCAAAACCATCTTCTGCTGTTTCCATTAATATTTTAGCAGCAGACATAGCCTCTTCTACTCTTCCCAAAGCGGCTAATTTGGTTAAGTATTCCTGGGTCATTTCTTCTGCTAAAGCTAGATGCAAATATTCTGTGTAACGTTCTTGACGTTCCAGAATTTCTAAACGAATTAAGATTAACTCATTAGCAAAAGATGGTCGTTCATCTTCCCAAATTTGTGCTGTGTCGTCCCCTTGCATGATTTCTTGCAGTGGTTCATAATCCCAACCTTGCCGCAATGCTTCTAAACTCATGGCAAAATTTGCACTGATTTCATCCTGCCATGATTCCAACATGATCTGTAAATCTACTCTCTCCGTTGGTGATATATCTGCACACAAAATTGCTTCTGTCCACGCGCTGTCCAGAGGTTCTGCTATGGAAAAACTATCTCCACCATATTCGCATAAATCATCATATTCTTCAGCATAAGCTGTAGTGATAGCTTCAAGAATTGCCAAAGCATTATTACCATCTCCATTTTTTGCTAATTCCTGTGCTTTTTCAATTACAGTCAGCAAATCATCTGTAAATGGGTCATCTTCTGTACCATATTCTAATTCTCGCAATCCATCCCTCAAAATCCGCTTTACATGAGAACGAAAAGGTGATGTATCAATTTTGCTTTGATGGGTATAAGGTTGTTTTGTTACTGGTTTTGGTAAATCTATTAAACTGACAAACTCATCAATATCGTCAATTATTTCTGGGTGAGTTTCTACCAACTCTTGCAATAATCTCTGTGTTTGGACGATATCAAGACGATTTAATAAATTTTCTAATGTCGGACGTTCTTCAACATTTTCAGGTTCATATAAACAATATAATAAGGTCGCAACAATATGTTTGCACCAACCATCATAATTATATTCACAATTACAATAAGCTGAGGTAATTTCTGCGACATCAAAGGCAATAATAACTTGATAGGGTTTAATTTTGCTTCCTTCTACTGCTGCTTGAATTAAATTACCTCGTCTTTTGAGATTAGCGATCGCTCCTCTATGATAATATTCTTCACCACGACTGTAAGATGAAGTATTAGCATTATGACGGATGATGGATTCGGAAATTAGTAGACTCGACATAATATCCAAGTTAATTATTTTTAGCCTGATACTTAAATAAAATACACCATTTTCCGCTACACTCGGCTAGTTCTATTTAATATACTCAAAACGGTTGAGACATGGACTTTTATGAAATCACGAAAAACCTAGATTTGTAGGGGTTTAGCACTGCTAAACCCCTACCCGCTTAAATCAAATAACTAAGCCGTTTTGAGTATAACCAGCTTGCAGCAGGGTTTATGGGTTTATTTACCTGAAAATTGCTGTAATCCTGAAAACCTTACCTTTCTGATGCAAATCTTGTGTTTTTAATTTTGTTGTATACAAAAAGCAACTTTGCTTAAAAAGTTTATAGGGGTGATATCTTTGAGTAACTGCATTTGCTCTTGGTTTTTTACCAATAATGCACCTGCAAACCCTAGTGAGTTGACAGAAATCGTCTCAAATTCATCATATTGTCGAGGGACAATTAACATCCATTCTCGCGTCATTAAAAGATTATATGCTCCTGATTGCATATTATTTTTTAGGGGTTTAATTCCCACAGTTTGCAGTAAAGTATGATATTTTTCTAAAGTTACTTCTGCACTTTCTCCTATATCAAGATTAGTAAAAGCGTGGACAAAGGGAAATTCTGGTATCCTTCCAATAGGGTTTGCTAATTTTGCTGCTTTTAAAAGTGGTGAAATGGGAATATCCGTTTCTGCAAAAGGAACAATTTGCAAATGTTTATGTGGTTGACTCGCACCGGCAAGTTTACCACCATTATAAAATACTAAACCCTCAAACTCTTCTAAACAAGCCTCTGTTGCTGTAAAATCTTCTAGAGTAAGTAAGTTTTCCTGTGATTCAAAAGAACGGGTGATAATTAACAAGTGATAATCAACAACATTGAATTTATTTAAAATACAAACATGAGTAGAAGAGATATCAGCTACAAATAAATCTGCTTCATAAGGTAAAAAAGGATTAAAAATTTTACCTGTTTTAGCAACTTCATGATCTCGTTTTTTTTGTTCAGCTATTTTACGGTTGATATTTTCTAAAATTCTGACAATAAACTTTACTCCATTTTGTTCAATAATTTCAACTTCTGTGGGAATAGATTTTAATGCTCCAGATTTCAAAGCCTGTTCTGTTGTTTTTTTGATACTTGTCCATAATGTGCCTGGTTCAAGTAAGATTTTTCCCTGATTCATATTTTCCAAAATGTCACTTTCTTAAAATCGTAGGTTGGGTTGACGCTCATGTTACCCAACATTTTCAAGACCTCAATATTTTAACTTAACATTTTCAATCCCTTGTTTGGTTGCGCTGTCGCTTAACCCAAGCTACAATTTTTTGAAGTTATAGCAGTATGCACTTGAATGAAATAGATCATAGCCCCCTCCTCGCTTGCGGGGAGGGGGTTGGGGGTGGGGTTCTTATATTTCACTCAACCGAGAATTCGCTACAAGTATATTCTTTATTATAATTAAAATTGTCTAATCAAGCAATTAAAAAATAAGTAGTTAATTCTCCCCTCCCCTTAACTTTAATTATGCCCCGTTCTTCTAATTGAAATTTATCTTTAATTAATAAATAAGTAACTTCCGAGACTTGAATTTTCCCAGGAATCCCATGAGATTCCATGCGACTGGCTAGATTTACTGCGTCTCCCCATAAATCATAACTGAACTTTTTTAAGCCGATAACTCCAGCAACGACAGAGCCTGTATTCATGCCAATGCGGATTTGAAAATTTTCACCTGTAGCAGTTTTAAATTTAGTAATTTCTTGCTGCATATCCAGCGCCATTTTAGCAACCGCTACAGCATGATCTGGGTGGGGATTAGGTAAACCACCAACTACCATATAAGCATCACCAATAGTTTTGATTTTTTCTAATCCATAGGTTTGGGCTAATCTGTCAAAACAGGAAAAAATCTGATTTAAAGAGTTAACTAATTCTATGGGTGAAATTTGAGCAGCTAATTCTGTAAAGTTGACAATATCAGCAAAAAGAATTGTTACTTCATCAAACCGATTTGCAATTGCACTTTGTTGTTGTTTTAATTGTTGAGCTATTTCTGCGGGCAGAATATTTAATAGCAATTGCTCTGATTTTTCCTGTTCATGGCGTAAAGAAACTTCTACTTGTTGACGTTCACGGATTTCTTGTCTGACTCTGGCAAACATTTGGTAAAATGCTGATATTACCTCCCCCATTTCATCCTGACGTTCTTTAGACATAGTAGAAAAAATTGGATCATCACTATCATTAGTAATAGCTTCTCCGGCAATTATCAAATCATCTCGTAACTGTAAAATTGGTCTAATTACTGTTACTCCCAAAGTTAATGTAGTAGTGAGAGTCACAAAAACTGAAATAATAAATATCAACCCTGCTATCCTTAAAGAAAAAGCAAATAATTCCTCTTTTACAGCCACAGAATTATGACGAATAATTAATACATATTTTCCTGCCAACCTGGAAGCTGGCCAAGCCACATCATAGCGTGTGCCATTTTGGACTTGTACCTGAATCATTTTTGGTTCACTGAGGTGATTGTAGAAAATAGTGGGTTTTTCTTTGCCGAATGTTCCCACTAACTCTCCATTAGTTTGGTAAATTGCTCCACCTAAAATCACAGAACCAGGTTTGAGTTTGCGACTTGTCATGTCAAGAATTTCTTGAGAATCTGCTCCCTGTTGAATGCGATAAACTAGGGATGAAAAAACTTCATTAGAAACATTCTCTAAATTAGAAAGTAACTCATCTTGCCGTCGAAAATAAGACGGTATTAAAATTGCAATTTCAATGACAACAATACTGGTAAATACCCAGGTAACTATGTAACGTGACAGCTTTGATCGAAAGAGTTCTAGACAACTTTGTATCGGCTTTAGCATCCGCTATTTTCTCCAGTATTATTGAATTGCTGAGGATATATAGAAATACATTTATGTTCTGAAATATACGTAGAGTGGGATTGCCTAGTAAAATCTGCCCATGGTGGGCAATGCCCACCCTACACCACTTCATATTTTTGGGAAATGATTTAGGATTTCTATAGATCCTTAACTTTTTTTGAGCAATCGGGGATCTGGATATAGCACCCTTTAAGGACAATATAAGGTTTCTTTTGTCTCTCTACCTGTTACGGGATTAGTGCCTTTAGCTAGTTTGCAAAGTTTATTTTGTTCATCTCGACGCAATAACACATCAGTAAAATCTGCTCCGTCAATTATAGCACCATCAAATTTGGCGTTAGCCGCAAATGCCCCTTCTAAATTGGCGTTGGTTAAATTGGCTTTAATTAAACGCGCTGAATCTAGTGTGGCATTAGTTAGATTTGCTCCCTGTAAATTGGCTGATTCTAAATTGGCTGCAAAAAACTCAACACCACTGAGATTAGCATTAGTAAAATTACTGTAGCGAAGATTTGCTTTAGTAAAACTGGAATCTGTTAAATCACGTCCAGAAAAATCAGATCCGACAAGAATTTCTTTGTTATATTCCAGTGCTACAGCAGAAGGCACAAAACCCGCGAAGGCTGTCGTGGAAATGATTACCCAAAGTAATAAACTGAGTATAGTTGTCAAATTGCGATAGCTAGTATTCATGGTATTGTTAAGTGATGTCTAATCCTTCTCCATTTAATTATGCAGATATTGGTAACATAGGTGAAGACCTAGCGGCTAAATGGTTACAATCTACAGGTTGGGAAATCTTGCATCGTCGCTTTTCGTGTCGTTGGGGAGAAATTGATATTATTGCCCAATATCAAGACACAATGCTGGCATTTGTAGAAGTAAAAACCCGAAGTTCTGGTAATTGGGATGAAGGGGGAAAAAATGCTATTACTCCCCAAAAACAAGCAAAAATATGGCGGACAGCGGAAATATTTTTAGCTAAATATCCCCAAAAAGCTGATTATTCTTGTCGCTTTGATGTGGCTCTTGTTCACTATCAACTAGAAACTAAAAAAATCATTGCCGAAAAATTTTTAAAGCGTTTATCTATATCTGGATATGAGTTTAAGCTACAACAATACATTGAAGCAGCTTTTGACCAACAATAAATATGAAAGAATAATTATTTTTCACTTCCTAATACTATGCAAACAAGTTGGGATTTTGAATTGCTTAGGCCAATGTTTCCGGACAGTAACCTAAACCGCGAACAAACTGTTGTCTAAATGCTTCGATTTCTTCTCTTTCTGGGCTACCATGAGAAACAATCGCTACTTGGTAGCGGCGCATCACGTCTACAGGCGTTTGTCCGGCTTCTAAACTCCAAAGTGCCATTTGGACTCTCATTGGTGGCTGATAGCTAATTCCTAATTCATTAAGAAAAGCTCGAAAATCCCCATCTTGTTGATCTGAGACTGTGTCTTTGAGTTTAATTCTGACTACCCAACCATCAATTTGATGAATTACACTCACAAAGAAAACGGGAAGTTGAGGTTTACCATGTAAATATTGAACAATCCTCAAAGTGAGGCTGGCATTTCCTAGATAGTATAAGTATTCCATCATTATCTTATAGGATATGGGATTAAATTTAGTTCTACTTATCTATCTTCGTGAATGGAGTGGAGTTCCTGGTAGGGTAAAAGCACCCGTCTTTCTATGGGGAGATTTACCCAATCTGGGAATAGGTGACAGTTGACAGTTGACAGGTGACAGGGAATAGGGAATAGGGAATAGGGAATAGGGAATAGGGAATAGGGAATAGGGAATAGGAAATAGGGAATAGGAATTTTTTCTATTCCCAATAGACATCTGGTAGCAATGATTGTAGAGACGTTCCATGGAACGTCTCTACAATGGTTTTAGATCACACATATTTAATTTATACCAGATGTCTCATGATAACTGACTGGGCGCAGGCCCGGCGCCCCTACGGATAAATTACTTAATTAATATGAAACCAAAAATACTACAAGCAAGAGCGGAAGATGTAAATTTAGATCGTTCGTTATCTGGTTATGACTACGAACTTCCACCAGGACTAATTGCCCAAAATCCTGCTGTTCCTAGAGATAGTTCGCGGTTACTGGTGGTAGATTCTCCGGAAACTGCTAAAACTATACCACCGCTACATCACATTTTCTGTGATTTACCTGAACTGCTAAAACCAGGGGATTTACTAGTGATGAATAACACAAAAGTAATTCCCGCGCGGTTGTACGGCTGTAAGTCTACGGGCGCTGGGGTGGAGGTGTTGCTGTTGGAGGAACGACGACATAATTGCTGGTTGGCTTTGGTGAAACCTGGTAAACGGTTTACCGTAGGTAGTGAGATTATTTTTACAGCGGGGAAAGATGGAAAACAACAGGAATTGAGGGCGACTGTTGTAGAATCAGATCCAGAAACTGGGGGACGCTTGTTACAGTTCGATTTACCCGCAGCAGTTCCTTTAGTACAGGTGTTGGAGAAGTTTGGACAGATTCCCCTACCTCCTTATATCACGGCTTCTACTGCTGCTGATGAACAGTATCAGACGGTGTATGCAGATGTTCAGGGAGCGATCGCTGCGCCAACAGCAGGGTTGCATTTTACTCCAGAATTGCTAGAAAAGCTGCGTAGTTGTGGCATTGATCAAGCCTTTATTACTCTTCATGTCGGTGTCGGCACTTTCCGTCCAGTGGAAGTAGAAGATATTACTACCCATACAATGCACGAAGAATGGATTGAAGTTCCTGCTGATACCGTTGAGCAAATTCGGGCTACTCAGGCTGCTGGTGGGCGCATTATTGCGGTGGGGACAACAGCAGTAAGAGCTTTGGAGGGTGCTGCACAATCGGGGGATTTACAGCCTTATGTGGGGAAGACAAATTTGTTTATTTCTCCTGGGTATAAATGGCAAGTTGTAGAGGGTTTAATTACCAATTTTCATTTACCGCGTTCTAGTTTATTAATGCTGGTTAGTGCTTTAATTGGTAGAGAAAGATTATTAGAGATTTATAAACAAGCCATTGCTGCTGAATATCGCTTTTATTCTTTTGGTGATGCCATGCTGATTTTACCAGAAGGGAAAAGTATTAAATTATGAATTTTTGATGAAGTGATGGATAATCTAATTTAGAGGTTGTTTTAAAAGTCCCTCATGATGTATCAAATATTGTTTTACCCCTCCCTAACCCTCCCCTTGTAAAGGAGAAGGAACTTGATTTTCCGGTTTCCCCCCTTTCCAATGGGGGACTAAGGGGGGGTAGATAATTATACCTGATATCACTTTATGGCTACGCCACGCTTCGCTATCAAACAACCTCTTAGATGAGACTCAGTATAACTAAAGGGTGGTAGAATATGTATCAAAAACATCACAAATATCCGTACTTAAACCCAATTAAGGCTGTATGTAAACAAGCATTGACGGTAATTGTTTCTACTTCTTCAGCATTTTTAATTTTCACCTTACCCGCAATTATTAATTCTGCCAATGGCAAGCTATTAGCAGTAGAAGTTGTTTCTCAAGATTTAGACGCAGCTATATATTTTCAGCAGGGAGTTACACTTTATAATCGTCAAGACTTTCAGGGTTCAGAAATGGCTTTTCGCAAAGCCCTAGAGCGAGATCCTAATATTGGCATAGCGCGAAATTATTTAGGGAATATTCTGTTAGAACAAAATCGTCTAGATTTGGCTATCCAAGAATTTGGAGAAGCAATCAGATTAAATCCCAATTTGGGAGAAGCTTATTATAATTTGGGCGTAGCTTTACAAAAACAGGGCCAAAAAGAAGCCGCTATTACAGCTTATCGTCAAGCTTTAGTGGTAACTCCTACCCTAGCTAATGCCCATTATAATTTGGGAGTTTTATTCTATGAACAAGAACAGCGTCAAGATGCAACTGCTGCTTATGAACAAGCAATTAATTTAGATAGAAATAATAAAGATGCTTATTTTAATTTAGCAATTGTTCAACAACAAGAAGGTCAAGTAGAATCGGCAATTTCTGCCTATCGGGAAGTTTTGAAAGTAGATCCTAAAAATGCTGTAGCTTACAATAATTTGGGTAGTCTTTTAGTAAACCAAGGCAAAATTTCCGAAGCAATTAATATTTACAAGGAAGCAATTCGCCAAAATCCCAAAAATGCCTCTGCTCAGTATAATTTAGGAGTAACTTTATATAACCAAGGTGCTTGGAAAGACTCTAACCAAGCATTAAGACGCGCTCGTCAACAGTATACAATTGAGGGAAATACTGAGCAAGTTGCCAAAACTGAACAAATAATCCAGCAAATTACCCAGATTTTAGTACCTAAAAAATCGCCAGTAAATCCATCAGGTAGCACAACAGCAATTACTACTCCACCTGTTGAACAAGCACCCGCAAATCTTCCACCTGTAGAAGCAGCACCTGTAAATACTCTGAAACCTGTAGAAATTACTTTACCTAATTTGACACCAAATAAATAATTGGTAATTGGGCATTGGGCATTGGGCATTGGGCATTGGGCATTGGTAAAGTTTTTCCCTATTCCCTGTCCCCTATTCCCTATTCCCTGTCCCCTATTCCCTGTTCCCTGTCACCTGTTCCCTGTCACCTGTCACCTATTCCCTATTCCCTCAAATTGGTAAACGATTAATATCTTTATTGCAACCGATTACTACCATTGCAGAACCTTTTTCTAACCGTTTAGTTGGTTCGGGATTGATGATAAATTTACCATCATGACTGACAGCCAACATATTTAAACCATAGCGGTTACGAAGTTGGAGTTCAGCAATGGTTTTTCCATTAAATTCATCAGGGACAATTAACTCAACAATACTGTTATCTGGGTCAAGATCAAATCTTTCTAAAATTCCTGGTTTAGTGAGTGTGCGTGCTAAAGCACAACCAGCTTCATATTCAGGAAATACTACATGATCTGCTCCTACTCTGTTTAATAATTTACGGTGAACTTCACTAGAAGCTTTTGCAACTACATGAGGTACACCACCTTCTTTCACGTTTAAGGTAGTAATAACACTTTCCTGAACATAATTACCAATAGCGACAATTACTGTATCAAATTCAAAAATTCCGGCTTCTTTCAGGGCTGCTGGTTCGGTGGAATCTATTTGTAAAGCATGACCAACTATTTCTTCATTTAAGGCTTCGGAAACCCGTTTTTCATCAATATCTGTAGCTAACACTTGATAACCTAAATTATGCAGTGTTGAGCAGACAGAACGACCGAAACGACCTAAGCCAATTACAGCAAATTGGTGGTTATCTTTACGTAAACTGCGAAGAAATTTTAATGATGAAAGGTTCATAATTTAATTGGTAATTGCTACACTAAATACGGAATGAATAATTCATGTCCATAATGTAGTTGATTTTGATACTACTACGTAAAGAACCTGAATCAGCTATGCAAATAACTAACAGCGAAATCAAAGCTATGCGGGAATTAATGCCCGATTATACCCCCGGACTGGAAGCAATGGATCATTTAGAAAAGCACAATGGTGACATGGAAACGGCTTTTCAAGATTTATGGCAAGAAAAAAATGGTCAAGCTATGATGGGGGGAGATAAGTCACTTTTACAAATCACCCTCAAAGCCTTGCGAAATGAACTTTGTGGTGATGACGGGTTTCGTGGTCAAATCAAAGAATACAGCAAAAATCCTGGCAGTTCTCCCTTACTGACAGGTGTAATAGTTTCCTTAGTGGGTTTAGCTTCATCCAGTAGTTTACCTCTTGATCCGGCGATAGCGTAAGCGCTGACCGAAGGTATCGCTACTGTTATAGTTTTATATATCCTGAAAATAGGGGTAAATATCTTTTGTGATTACACCGAACCCCCGGCTGCTAGTGGTGGAACTTTACCCCCAGCAAAGTAATTTATGATGTAGGGACGGGGAAACCCCGTCCTCAAAGGTTTAAACCCTCACAGAACTCAATGCTTATGAATCCAATTATTTTAGATGACTTAGATCCAAATATCATCGAGTGGCTAAAATCTCGCGCTCAAAAGCATGGTAATTCTTTACAAGCAGAGGTCAAATCAATTTTACAACAGTTAACAGTAGCAAAAACAGAAGAAGTTAAATTATTTGCAGAAGATATAATTCAGCGTAAAGCAGATTTAATGTTGCAGCAAATTAAAATTCATTCTCAGTCTATAGATAACAATATGACTGAAATAATGGAAAGTTGGACAGGAAATAATCAACAGGAATTATTAGCAATCAAGGCGAAACTCAAGGAATTGAAACCGGGAATTTCATTAGGTAATTTATCAATCAGGGAAGCTAGAGAATTAGGAAGATAATTTGAATGTTATTTGTTTTAGATTGTTCTGTGGCTATTAATTGGTGTCTGGAGGATGAAAATAATATCTATGCTGAGGCAGTTTATGAAATCATAATCCGACAAAATCAGGCATTAGTACCTGCATTTTTCTGGCTAGAAATTAGTAATGTTTTGTGGGTAGCAGAAAAGAGAAATCGTAATACTAGAGAAAAAACTGATCAGGTGATTAAACTGCTGCAAAGTTTACCTATCTTGATTGATGCTAAACCGATTACGGAAAGTATTAATGATACATTAAATGTAGCTAGACAGTACAATCTTGCTGCTTATGATGCTGCTTATTTAGAATTAGCAATCAGAGAAGGACTGTTATTAGCAACCACTGATGAAAAACTAGCTAAAGCTGCAAAACAGCTTGGTATTTTTATAAAAGATCCAAATTGAAAAGAAGGAAATTAGAGCAAAATCTTTACAGAGATCACAAAATAGAGCGATCGCCACTGTGATAGTTTTATATATCCTTAAAATAGGGGTAAATATCTTTTGCGATTATACAGAACCACCGGCTGCTAGTGGTGGAACTTTACCCTCAGTGCCATAATTGATTATATACGGGCGGGTTTTCCCGTCCTCTGCTGATTGTGTAAATTAATTCTTGGATGTATAGCAAATGGTAATGCAGCGGCCACAAACTAACCCAACTTCTCAAATTCTACCTTTAGAAAATGGCGATCGCTTATCACGCCATGAATTTGAACGTCGTTATGCTGAAAGTCTCGATATTAAAAAAGCTGAATTAATCGAAGGAGTAGTTTACGTGGCCTCACCTTTACGCTTTCAACGTCATGCAGAACCCCATGCTAAATTGATGATTTGGTTAGGAAATTATCAAATTTATACCCCCGGAATTAAATTAGGAATTGAACCCACTATTAGATTAGATCAAGATAACGAACCCCAACCCGATGGAGTTTTATTAATTGATGAAACTTTGGGGGGAAAGTCTCGAATTACCGATGATGATTATATTGAAGGCGCACCGGAATTAGTCGCGGAAATTGCCGCCAGCAGTGCAGCTTATGATTTATATGATAAGAAAAAAGCCTATAAACGTAACGGCATTCAAGAATATATTGTTTGGCAGAGTTTAGAAAATAAATTAGATTGGTTTCAGTTACATGACAGTGAATATATATTACTGCAACCTAATACAGAGGGAATTATTAAAAGTCAAGTTATGCCGGGATTATGGTTATCTGTAACGGCATTATTAGCAGGAGATATGGTTAAAGTTTTAGAAGTATTGCAAACAGGATTAAATTCACCAGAACACACGGAATTTTTACAGCGTTTATCAGGTTCATGATATAATTTAAGTCAAATATTCACAAATAACTCAAGTTATGAATACAGAAGTTTTGCATTTTTTCCAAGAATCACATAAACAGGATTTGGAAACAATCACTCAAATTTTGGCTGATATAACTAACCGTAATCCTGAAGAAATTAAACCATATTTAGATAGAATACTAACGCAATTGGTAAAACCGCAACAAGAAACTCAGGTTGATGAAACTGCTACTACAGAAAAACGGATAGCTGAATTTCAAGCATGGGTAGAGAGTCACAGAAATCTTAATTTACCAAACCTTTCTGATGAAGCAATCAGCAGAGAAAGTATTTACGAACCTTTAAGCCAGGGAATAAATTCCCTGTCTCATAGCTAAAGTCGGTTAAAACCGACTATTCAGAATTGATTGATTATAAAAGTAGTGCGTTTTAACGTACTTGCGCTATTAGCCCTGAAATTCATTTCAGGGCGGTTGTGAAAGCAAACAAAACAACCGTATTTATTTTATCACTCTGGTAATCTCTCTAAAATCTCCCTCGCAATATTCGCCCAATATTCATCTTTAGATTCAACAAATATCTCTAACGCTTTTTGTAAATTTGTTCTAGCCTCTGTATAATCTTCCTGTGCTTCTGCAAGTAACCCTAATTGTCCATAGGTACTAGCTTGAGAATCAAGATTGTTATATTCGATGTCAATTTCCAAAGCTTGTTGATAATTACGGCGTGCCTTTTCAAATTCACCTAATTTCTGTGCAACTCTTCCTAATTCGTGGTATGTATCAGCTTGGGAATAGCGATCACCATATTCGATATAGATATCTAAAGCTAGTTGATAATAGCCTTGTGCTTCCTCAAATTCCCTTAAGTCTTGGGCAACATATCCCAATTGGTGATATACATCAGCTTGGGAATAGCGATCACCATATTCAATATAGATATGCAAAGCTAGTTGATAATAGTCTCGTGCTTCCTCAAATTCTTCCAATTTTTGTGCAATTCTTCCCAACTGGTGGTATGTACTAGCTTGCTCATATCTATCCCCATATTCGATATAGATATGCAAAGCTAGTTGATAATAGTCTCGTGCTTCCTCAAATTCCCCTAATTTTTGAGCTACTCTTCCCAAATTATGGTATGTTTTAGCTTGAGAATAGCGATCGCCCAATTCTTCATCAATTTCTAAACTCTTTTGATAATATTTTCTAGCTTCTAAAAATTGCCGTAAATCCAAATAAGCAGTACCTAACTTAAATAAAGCATAGGCTTCACCACCACGGTTTTTTAATTCTTTGGCAATATCTAAACCCTGTTGATAATAATTAATCGCTGTTTCAAATTTCTTTTCCTCACTATAAGCATCACCAATTTTATTTAAAATCTGACCTTTAAAATTTCTATCTGCTAATTTTTCCGCAATTTGTAAAGCTTCCTCTAAATATTCCCTCGCTATTTTCGGTTGATACTGACTAATATAAGCCGTTCCCAACTCCAATAAAATATTACTATACCTGCGTAAATTGCCATCGGTTGTTTGCTCACAGGTAGGCTTATATTCCATCAATAGACGTTGTAAAATTTCAATCCTTTCTCGCTTTTCCTTTGGTTCTACCCTGTCAATTTTTCTATCAGCATTTAAAGTTTGACTAATGGCATTTTCTCTAGTTTTTTCTAAAGTTTTAAATCTAAACACACCAGAACGCCAAGCCCAAAAATCAGGTGCAAATTTAGCTAAACGGTTAATAGCGTAATCTGGTAAAACAAATAAAATAGGATAAGGTACGGTTTTTTTATAAGCATCCCTGACAAAATTCAAATCTTGTAAAAATGGTGGATATTCACCATACACACCAATAGATTTTTCTAAACCTTGAATAATTAAGACTAACTTTTTATTTACTTCTTTCTCAATTTTTGCCAATTCCTGAATAATAGCATCACGCAAGAAGCGCAAATCAGGATCAGCAAATTTGAGAATTACAAATTGAATTTCCTCACATTGAGAATTTGTTTTTAATGCCTCAATTAATAATTCTCCATCAGGAGGAAAATTAATCTCAATAAATCCCAAAGTGAATTTTTCTGAAAAATCAATAAACGTCAATAATTCCGCCAAAATATCTTTATTCAGGGCGATAAATTGCCCCAATTCGGCGTTAGAATCATGTTGTAATTTCTGCCAGTGCTTTTTGGAAGAATTCATTTTGCTTCACCACTGGGTTAGGATAATTCCATCTGTTATCGCCATTGTATTCTAAAACAGAAGTATTAAACAGCATCAACTGTCCAATATCATCTTTACTTACATCTTTATTCAGGTAAACTTGCGCTAAAACTGGATAATGTTCTTCAGGAATAAATCTTTCAAAACTAAATTGTTGTTGCTTGACAGCATAAACAACGTCTTCAGCTTCAATCTTACTATGATTTTTAGTGCTGGCACGTAAACAAGCAGCTCGCATCATTTGCATAATTTGACGCACATGACCACCACTAGCCTGAGCTAATTTTAGCAATTCTTGACGGGAATTAAACACAGCATCAACATTTACTCGTTTTTCAATTAAACTTGCTATTGCATCCAATCCAATTTGATTATAGTTTAAATCCCGCATATTGCGGTCAAATTGGTATATATTCACCATTGGCACAATATGCGGTTCACCATCAAATAAAGCTAGAGGTTTTTTCGGTGAACAAAGAATAGAAATAGGAACTGTATAAATAATTGTACAATGCAGTTCTTGTAATTGGGCTGCATAGTCAAAGAATAAATGATCTGCAACCGCAGGGGGAACACGATCTAAGTTATCAAAAATAATTAATAAACCCTTAGAGTTTGGATATTTTTTTCTCAATTTACCATAAGCGTCATCTAGCAATAGGTTGATATCTGCTTTGAGTCGAGAAATATCTTTTTCTAAAGTTTGGCGAATTGTAGTTTTTTGTTTATCAGAACCTTTGATTTGTGCCAATAACTTCACCATTAATTTTGCAATAAATGGCGCACCACCTTCTAAACTAGCTTCTGATTCCACACTGACATATTTTTCTACACTTTCTTCATTTTCTTCTGTAATTTCTTTAAACCAATTCTCAAAACTATTTAATAATCTTTGATCAAACTTTAACCCTAATTTCCGCAAAGTAAATTCAGTTCGACAAGCTCACCAACCACGTCAGATATCAATAATCTGTTTATTTGCAGGATTTATGCAGTCTGACGTACCCTACAACTCAATAAAGTTTTGAATATATTGTAGGTTGGGTTTCGTTCCTCAACCCAACCTACAATATATTCCTGCTAATGTTGGGTTTCACTTCGTTCAAACCAACCTACAATAAAAGCTATTTTACATAAAGGAACGGTAGAGCCTTTTTAATTGGAAGTCTCTTAATCAATTTTACCTGAGTTCGATATCAATTGGTAATTATCCAACAAGGAGATTTTCTTCAGGATAGTGAACTCTACTAGGACGAGGATCACCTAGTATGGATGACATTAATAGTAAAACACCAACTCGACCAATATACATCATAAGAATTAAAATTAATTTTGCTGCGGTAGAAACAGTAGCTGTAATCCCTGTAGAAAGACCTACTGTACCAAAGGCTGATACGACTTCAAAGAGAATTTGAATAAAAGCCAATTTGGGGTCTGTCAGACTAATTAAAACCGTGGCAACAATCACTGTTGCTAGTGAGCCAAACACCACACCCACAGCTTTTAAAATCAACGAGATGGCAATTTTGCGATTATATAATAATACCTCTTCTTTACCTTGCAAAATTGCATTTGTACAACTGGTAAGCACTCGTAAAGTAGTGGTTTTGATTCCTCCTCCTGTCCCTCCAGGACTTGCACCAATAAACATCAAAGCAATCATAATGAATAATCCAGCATTAGTCATTTTACCAATGTCAATACTATTAAAGCCAGCGGTTCTGGTGCTGACTGACTGAAACCAAGCCCCTAATATTTTATCAGATAAATTTAATTGTCCCAAGGTACTACCGTTTCTAATTTCTATCAAAAATAAAGCAATTGTTCCTACTACTAATAAGATAAATGTTGTGCTAGTAGCAACTTTAAAATCTAGAGAGAATACTAAACAACTTGTTTTCTTAACAATGCGGTCACGCAACCAGAGATACATATCCAAAATTACCTGATAACCAATCCCACCAAAGATGATTAAACAGCCAATTGTGACAATAACTAAAGGAGAAGATTCATAACTCATTAAATTATCTTTGAATAAACTAAATCCGGCATTATTCCAAGCACTGACACTATGAAAAATTGCCAACCAAGTTCCTTCTTGCCAACCTTTTTCAGGAACAAAGGCTATCATTAATAAAAATACTCCCGTGAGTTCAAACAATAAGGTAGTCGCAATAATCGAACGGATAATTTGCGTGCTTCCACTCATGCTAGTCCGGTCTAAAGCCTGTTGAATTGCTACTTTTTGTCTGAGATCAAATTTTCTACCAATTAACAACATTAAAAATGTGGTAGTTGTCATATAACCTAAACCGCCAATTTGTGCTAATAGGGCAATAAACAACTGACCTAAAAAGGAAAATTCAGTGCCAGTATCTACCACGGCTAAACCTGTAACGCAAACCGCTGAAGTTGAAGTAAATAGGGCAACAATTGGGTCATTCCAATTACCATTACCAGTAGAGAAAGGCATCGTCAAGAGCATTGCCCCTAAGAGGATGACAGCGACAAATCCCAAACAAATTGTCCGCGCAACAGTCATAATAATTAAACATCAAAAATGAATAAACTTTCTGCGGTTAGGCTATTTTGACATCTTCGCAAGGTAGAATTAATGAGTTATTCCCAGGCGAAAAAATATCCCTATCTAATTAAAAACATAGATGGTAGCCTAGAAATAAGTTTTTTTTGAGTTTTCTGTAATTTTTTATTACCAAAATAATGAGTCAAATACTTTACAAACAAATTCAGGAATTTTACGATGCTTCTTCTGGTTTGTGGGAGCAAATTTGGGGGGAACATATGCACCATGGTTACTATGGTGTAGATGGAAAACAAGTAAAAGAACGCCGTAAAGCACAAATTGATTTAATTGAAGAATTACTCAAGTGGGCAGATGTTAAAGGTGCTGAAAATATCCTTGATGTCGGCTGTGGAATCGGTGGTAGTTCTTTATACCTAGCTGATAAGTTTGGGGCAAATGCAACGGGAATTACACTCAGTCCTGTACAAGCTGCTAGGGCTACAGAAAGATCGTTGGCAATGAATTTGAGTCAAAAAACTAGATTTATGGTTGCCAATGCTCAGGAAATGCCTTTTGAGGATAATTCCTTTGATTTGGTGTGGTCACTGGAAAGTGGTGAACATATGCCAGATAAAACTAAGTTTTTACAAGAGTGTTATCGCGTGTTGAAGCCAGGCGGAACTTTGATTATGGTAACTTGGTGTCATCGCAATACAGATAAGTCTGCACTAACAGCGGATGAGCAAAAGCAGTTAGAGGATATTTATCGAGTTTATTGTTTACCCTATGTTATTTCTTTAGCAGAGTATGAAGCGATCGCTTGGCAATTACCATTAAATAATATTCGCACCGCTGATTGGTCAACCGCTGTTGCTCCTTTCTGGAATGTAGTAATTGATTCAGCATTTACACCGCAAGCGTTTATAGGTTTATTAATGGCTGGTTGGACTACAATTCAGGGGGCATTATCTTTAGGGTTAATGCGTCGCGGTTATGAAACTGGATTAGTTAGATTTGGATTATTACGTGGGACAAAGTAATAACATTGTCAGAATCAGGATATCCACCGATTAAAGGATTAACAGGATGAAAACTAGAGATTTTATCACCAATTACTAGCCTCAACTAGCAACTTGAGTTACTAAAGGTTTAGCAATATCAAATATATTGTCAGAAATAAAAAATAAGAAAAGATGAATCAATTTTATCAACAAAATTCGGCTATTTCTCCAAAAAATTGGTTTTCGGCTTTTTGGAAGTTTTCCCGTCCCCATACAATTATGGGAACAAGTTTGAGCGTATTGGGTTTATATTTAATTACCCTGGGTGTTACTTCTACATCATTTTCTAGTTCGCATCTTAGTCAAATTTTAGCAACATGGATTGCTTGCATAAGTGGCAATATTTATATTGTTGGTTTGAATCAATTAGAAGATATTGACATTGATAAAATCAATAAACCTGATTTACCTTTAGCGTCAGGAGAATTTACCAAAGCACAAGGACAATTAATTGTTATTATTGCTGGTATTGTTGCTCTAGCTTTAGCATGGCTAACTGGTCCATTTTTATTGGGAATGGTAGGGATAAGTTTAGCAATTGGTACAGCTTATTCTTTACCACCAATTCGGTTAAAACAGTTTCCTTTTTGGGCAGCTTTGTGTATTTTTTCGGTGCGGGGAACAGTTGTTAATTTAGGTTTGTTTCTACATTTTAGCTGGGTGTTGCAAAGAAGCCAAGGGATACCGGGTGCAGTTTGGGCTTTAACAGTTTTTATCTTGGTATTTACATTTGCGATCGCTATTTTCAAAGATATTCCTGATATGGAAGGAGATAGAACCTACAATATCACAACTTTCACCCTCCAACTCGGGCAACAAAAAGTATTTAGTCTCGCACTTTGGGTAATCACAATTTGTTATGTATGCATGATTATAGTAGGATTATTACATCTTGCTGAAGTTAACAGCATTTTTGTATTAATCACCCATACAGTAACTTTAATTGTCTTGTGGTGGCAAGGTACTGGAGTTGATTTACAAGACAAAAAAGCAATTACTAATTTCTATCAATTTATCTGGAAATTGTTTTTTATTGAATACCTAATTTTCCCCATTTCCTGTTTATTAGCTTAAACTCATGTTAGAAACATTTTCTACATCTAATATTATCGCCATTTCTGTAGTCATTGCTGGTCTTGTTATTCTTGGTTATTTGAGCATCAAAACATTGATTACCTCCAATTTATTTCAAAAAGGCATCAATTTTTATCAAACCAAAGATTATGAAAATGCCGAAATAGTTTTCAGAAAAGTTATTGCTATCAACTCTACTAATGATATGGTACGCTTGTTGTTAGGAGATATTTTAAATCACAAGGGACAAATTCCCGAAGCAAAAGCGTTATTCTGTGAAGTAATTGATAGCAGTCCTAAAAATCCTGATGCTTATTTACGTTTAGCAAATATTCTCATGCAGGAACAACAGGAAACTGAAGCAAAAAGTAATTTAGTTCAAGCAAAGGAATTATTGCAAAAACAGCGTCAACCAGAAAGAGCGAAAAAAGTTAGTCTTTTGTTAGATAGAATGACTGCTAAAAATGTCTGATAGCGTAGCGTGACGCGCTAACTTTGGATAAATCTTGTCATCTTGCTCGCTAATTATATCAGGACGGGCAGGATGCCCATCCCACAAGATTGTACAGCAAAGCATTGCTGCAAACAATTCATCTTTTTTGTGTAGTCCTCTTGCGCCTTTGCGTTAGCATTATACTATATTTACCACAGCATCAATAACCGCTTCTAATGCAATAGATACATGAGTCCAATGAGTCCCCCCTTGGCAATAAACAATATAAGGTTCTCTTAGTGGACCATCTGCCGATAATTCCAAGGTACTGCCTTCAATAAATGTTCCCCCAGCCATCACTACTTGGCTTTCATAGCCTGGCATATCGTCTGGTATGGGGTCTAGATAAGATCCGATGGGTGAAGACTCTTGAATGGCTTTACAGAAGGCAATTAGCTTTTTAGCGGAACCGAGTTTAATCGCTTGAATCACATCTCCTCTGGGCGCTAATGGTGGCGGGTTGACTGGATATCCCAGTTTATCAAATACGTATCCTGTCAGGTATGTTCCTTTCATAGCTTCCCCTACCATTTGCGGGGCTAAAAATAATCCTTGGAATAATAGACGGTTTTGGTCGAAGGTTGCGCCTCCTTCGCTACCTATACCTGGGGCTGTCAAGCGACAAGCAGCAGCTTCTACTAGGTCTGCCTTACCTGCAATATAACCACCGGCACTCACGACTGTTCCTCCAGGATTTTTAATCAATGACCCGGCTATTAAATCAGCACCAACATGAGTTGGTTCTTGGGTTTCTATAAATTCGCCATAACAGTTATCTACAAAACAGACTGTGTGGGGATTTTGCTGTTTAACTATGTAAACAATTTTCTCGATATCGGCTATGGAGAGGCTTGGCCGCCATGAATATCCGCAGGAACGTTGAATTAAAACTAACTTTGTGTTTTCAGTAATGCTAGTGTTTAAAGTCTGCCAATCTATTTTTCCTTCTGAAGTTAGTTCCAATTGGCGGTATTTTATGCCAAAATCAATAAGAGAACCTTGGCCTTTCCCTCTTAAGCCAATCACCTCTTCTAAAGTATCGTAGGGAGAACCTGCCACTGCTAACATTTCATCCCCAGGACGAAGTACACCATACAACGCACAAGCGATCGCATGAGTTCCCGAAACAAACTGCACTCGCACCACAGCAGCTTCAGCACCCATTACCTGGGCAAAAACTTTATCTAAAGTTTCTCGTCCTAAATCATCGTGTCCATAGCCACTAACTCCTGCAAAATGGTGTGCGCCTACTCGATGATGACGAAAGGCATCTAATACTTGTTTAAGATTATGCTTGACCTGAGCGTCAATACCAGAAAAAATTTCTAATAGTGCCTGTTCTGCTTCCCGCAGATGTTCAAAGCTGTTCATCGTTTCCTCATTCAAAAACATAAAATAGATATGCGGATTTTCGGATCGCGCAGACTAGGCTGCACAATTTCTATTCAGGTTACTGCATGACAATTGCTACTTCTAAACCTCCCATTAACTGGGTTAATACCCTATTTTTCGTTGCACTGCACGTCGGTGCTCTATTTGCCCTGATTCCTAGCAATTTTAGCTGGGGGGCAGTTGGTGTTGCTTTATTGCTCTACTGGGTGACTGGAGGTTTAGGTATTACTTTGGGATATCACCGTCTTGTTACTCACCGGAGTTTTCAAACACCAAAATGGCTAGAGTATGTCTTGGTGATTTTTGGGACACTATCTTGTGAAGGTGGTCCAATTGAATGGGTAGGTACACATCGGATTCACCACCTACATTCTGATACCGAATCTGATCCCCATGATTCAAATCAAGGTTTCTGGTGGAGTCACATGGGTTGGATGATTCATTTTGCTCCCGCTCACAGTCAAGTTCCTCGTTTCACTAAAGACATTATTGATGACCCAGTTTATCAGTTTTTACAGAAAAATTTCATTTTCTTACAAATTGCCTTAGGCTTAGTCCTATATTACTTTGGTGGCTGGCCAACGGTAGTTTGGGGAATTTTCGTCAGAATTATCTGGGTTTATCACTGTACTTGGTTGGTAAATAGTGCTACTCATAAGTTCGGTTATCGCACTTATGATGCTGGTGACAAATCAACAAATTGTTGGTGGGTTGCTATCCTAGTTTTTGGTGAAGGTTGGCACAATAACCACCATGCTTTTCAATACTCTGCTCGTCATGGTTTGGAATGGTGGGAAATTGATATGACTTGGATGACTATTCAGTTATTACAATTACTAGGTCTAGCTACAAACGTGAAACTAGCAGAAAAAAAGGCATAGACAGATTTCATGCTTAAAGTCAATAGTTTTTTAGTCATTTTTTGGCTGGAAACTATTGATTTTTTGTGTTTATAACCAAAGCAATTTTGAATTTAAAAATTTTAATTGCCGACTATCTATCCTAAGTGGTTCTTAGGTTGCTATAATCTCAGAAATTAATGTTACAAAACTTTGCAGCAAGTTACTTTTTTTAGTACCTTGTCTAGCAGTCTGTTGTTTTTCAGGTATTCATGACTACATCAATCATCAAAAGTCAGGAAATAGCGGTCTCTACAGACCTTGGTAAAGACCAAATAAAACTAAAACATATTATCAAAAGTCTACCCAAGGAATGTTTTCAGAAAAATAGCCGCAAAGCATGGACAACTGTAATTATCAGTTTATCTATGGCTGCATTAGGCTATTATTTTATAGCCATTTCCCCTTGGTTTCTTTTACCCCTAGCTTGGATTTTTACAGGAACTGCTTTAACAGGTTTTTTTGTCATTGGCCATGATTGCGCTCACCGTTCCTTTGCAAAACGTCGCTGGGTAAATGATTTAGTGGGACATTTCTTCATGATGTTCTTAATTTACCCTTTTCATAGCTGGCGGATTAAACACAATCATCACCATAAACATACAAACAAGCTAGACGAAGATAACGCTTGGCATCCTATTAGAACAGAAACTTTTGCAAGTTGGGATAAAAATAGTCAGTCCTCCTTTGAGTTTTTTCTGACTAAACGTCTCTGGTGGGTAGGTTCTATTGGACATTGGGCTGCTGTGCATTTTGATCTGCGGAAATTCCAGAAAAAAGATCATGATAGTGTCAAACTTTCTATAGCTGTAGTAGTAGCATTTGCAGCTATTGTTTTCCCAACTCTGATGATCACAACTGGCGTTTGGGGTTTTATCAAATTTTGGTTTATTCCCTGGATAGTTTACCATTTTTGGATGAGTACCTTCACTATTGTTCACCACACTCTTCCAGATGTTCCTTTTTCAACTGCTGATAAATGGAATGAAGCTTTAGCACAGTTATTTGGGACAGTTCATTGTGATTATCCGCGTTGGGTAGAAATTCTTTGTCACGATATTAATGTTCATGTTCCCCATCATATCTCGACTGCTATTCCTTCCTATAATTTACGGTTGGCTTACAGCAGTATCAAAGAAAACTGGAGTCCTTATCTCCATGACGAATATAAGTTCTCTTGGAATTTGATGAAGAAAATAACTAATGAATGTCAACTCTACAAAACTGATATAGGTTATATTACTTTTGACGGATATCGTGCCGAGAAATAATCAACTATCAGTGATGAATTTTGAAGTATAAATTTATTAATTACTTACTTCTGATTTCATAGGTAATTTTTTCAGTTTGGCAATTAACCAAAATTGAAAATGTTTAGGTAAATTGCCAATATTTTCCAGTTTGAATTCTAGAGGTAACTAAATATTACCTCACCGATAATTTTTAATTTACAATTAACCAACCAACCCAGTGCAATTAGATACAATCCAGTTTAATCAAAACTCTAGTTCTGAATCTTCTGAAGGTCAAGAGAAATTACCGTTTACTCTTCAGGATTTAAAAGCTGCAATTCCCGCTGAATGTTTTCAGCCTAGCGTGACTAAATCACTTTATTATTTCTTCCGTGATGTTGCCATTGTTGCTGCGTTGTATGCACTGGCTAATTATCTAGATTCTTGGTATTTTTGGCCAGTTTTCTGGGTAATGCAAGGAACTATGTTTTGGGCTTTGTTTGTAGTTGGTCATGACTGCGGACACCAATCTTTTTCTAAGCATAAATGGTTAAATGATCTGGTTGGTCATATCACCCATACTTTCATTCTCGTTCCTTATCATGGTTGGAGAATTAGCCACAGAACCCACCATAAAAATACAGGCAGCTTGGAGAATGATGAAAGCTGGTATCCTATCTCTGAATCAGAATATGATGAGATGCCCTTAGCTCAAAAAATAGGGCGTTTTTATGTATTCTTATTGGCTTATCCAGTATATTTATTCAAGCGTTCTCCTGGTAAAGAAGGTTCTCACTTTTCACCCAGCAGCCCACTGTTTAAGCCTTCAGAAAAGTGGGACATTATAACTAGCACCACACTTTGGATTAGTATGGTAGCTTTGCTAGGTCTCTTTACCTATCAATTTGGTTTCATGTCGTTGTTAAAATACTACGCTGGACCATACATAGTCTTTATCATTTGGTTGGATATGGTGACTTTCTTACACCACACCGAACCCGGAATTCCTTGGTATCGTGGGGAAGAATGGACATTTTTGAAAGGGGCAATTTCTAGTGTTGACCGAAATTATGGAATTTTTAACCACATTCACCATGATATCGGCACTCATGTTGCTCATCATATTTTCCTGAATATGCCTCATTATAATTTGTTGAAAGCGACTGAAGCGATTAAACCAATTATGGGTGAGTATTTCCACGAATCGAAAGAACCAGTTTGGAAGTCCTTATGGAATTCTGCTATCGGTTGTCATTTTGTTCCCGATACAGGTAGTAAGGTTTACTACACTTCTAAGAGTCAGAATGCAAAATAATCGGTAGGTTATTTAAATCAAGGAAGTCCGCAACTGCGGGCTTTTTTTATGTCAAATTGTCTATACAGCATTGATATTATGGGATTTTGCGGGAAACATCTTAACATCCAAAATTAAAACTATAATAAACCCCGATAACGAATAAAAATTAAAAGAACTGCCCAAGAACCCAATGCTACTTTAACAGCAACTAGGATATTTAATATCGGCAAAATTCCGCCACTAAAAAGCGTTCCTAACTCACCGTGTGGTAACTCAAATCCCGATAAAGTTATCACTGCTAAAACAATAAAGACTAATACCGAAATCTTTTCCCACATTGCAGCGTGCCAATGTTGATAAATATCCTGCATCCACTGATATGATGAAGTAATTGCGATTAATCCAATTGCTGTTCCCCCAGCTACACCAGCAGCAAAACCACCCCCAGGACTCAAATGTCCTCTAATTGCTAATTCTATAGCCACTAACGCCGCAATCGTTGCCCCTAGACGAGCTAAAATGATGGATGGTTGATCTTGGAATTGATAGATAGTACAAGATGGTTTTTCATTAGCTAGTAAAAAATTCGCTCCGAGAATGGCAATAGTAAATACAATCACTTCAAAAATAGTATCATATAGCCGATTTCTAAAAATAATCCCTGATACTGCATTGGGAACACCACTTTCTTTAACTACTGTTTCCACAATGGAAATATCTGATATATTTAATTCTGAATCAGGGATTATCAGCATTTTCACAAATAAAGCTATTCCGGCTAAAATATAAACCCATTTCATAGATGTTTCTCCTCTAAATCTAAAACATTAATGTAGTTTAAACTTGTTTTTTCTGTTGAAAGTGCGCTTTCCATAATGTCATAAATGCGTTGAACTCTAATAGTAGTTTGATAGTTTTTGTGGGTTTGATCAGTTTCTTCTATTAGCGCACAAGTTGCATGAATCTCTTTTTCTATTAACGCCCGTTGTAAAGTTTCCCTATTGCTATAAGGTACAAGTTCCAACCGCAAATAATATTTATTGAAAACGTTACGGAACTCGTTTATAAGTTGTTGAAAATCGCCATCTTGATTTTTAGCAATTGTTTGATTTTCCATTACTCCTAAACGCAAAACTAAAGATGAACGGACTGCTACTGCATATAATGTAATTGATAACATTGTTCCCATTAATGCTTCTGTTAATGCCACATCTGCTGCCCCTAAAACTGCATCTACCATAGCTGCCATTGCCCCTAATACCCCCCTAATTATTAAGGCATGATATGGGTTAGTTTGAGTGACTACCATTCCCGCAGCTAGGGGTAATAAGGCAATAATTATATAGAGATAAGAATCATTCATTTTTCGCCTCTTCTGTTGAACAATATGCAATGACATAACCTAGCATTGTATTCCAAATCGCTAAGGAAATAATCCCTAAAATTAGCAATGGCCATTGATGGGGTATTTTCATTAACAGTCCCACAATTATTAACATTGAACCTAATGTATCAGCCACAGAAAGACCATGTAATTTGAATAATACTGATCTGTTACTGACTAAATGCCAAGTTCCCCAAAACCAGAAAAATATCCCTATCCCGATGAAGGTATAACTGATGAAAATAATAATATTATTATTCATGCTTCATTCAACCTTCTCAAAATATGTGCTAATAACATAAAACCTGCATTTCCTACACTTAACATTATGGATGCTACTACTCCTATCATCCAATCATCTCGTAAAACGGACACTACGAGAATCATAATTGATGCTTTACTGGAAATACTCCCTAAAGCTAACATTTTCTGCCATGTATCATCACTTTTACAGGCTTCATAAATGGGAATAAGTAAGGCCAAAATTATTGCTATTAATACTATTTCTAGGTTCATAGTTAAAGTCCTATTGATTATTTTTATTCTCTTCCTGGTTTAATATGATGCACTTCATAAAACCCTTGTTCATTGTATCTAACTACAATGGTTTTGGGGGTAAAGGTAATCAGAAAAACATCTACAAATATCAACAATGGTGATCTTTTGAGTTTAATTTCTTCGGGTATCATTTCCTCTTTGTTATGGGGACGGAAAATGATTTCAAATGCTTCCATAAATGCTATAGGAATGGCAGTGAATATTTTACCCGTTACCTGTAACCATTCTGTTAATCTTTCCCTAGTTGTGAAACCTCGCGGTAAAATTAAGGCGATAATTACACCAATAATGATGTTTTCTACACTGAAGTTAGCAGTGAGTAAAAACCATATTGTTAGTCTTAATATTAGATGTCCAATCATGCTAACGCCATCCAAAATATTACAATTAATGTTAAACTCATTACTCCCACTAAATTTTCAAATTTCTCCAACATTCTTGGTACATAAATTGAGAGTTTTTTGAAAATTAAATGATATGCTAACCAACCAATGGCAATGGTAATAATTGCTTTACCAATATTTGCCATATCATAACCTTTAAGATAGACAATATTTCCCACTACTAAACCACTAATTAAGAATATTGTCGCCATCCAAAACCCTGGTTTTATATTCTGTTCTCCCTCTTTACTATGGGGTAAGAAAATGAATTTGGCGAAGGATATAGCAGTTCCCACAGCAGCAATATTCATAGCGATAAATTGCCAAGATGTTAAACTTTTCATGGTTAACACTTTTGCCCCAAAACCTGCTAATAATGGAAACCCAGAAATTGATAAACTGGCTATTACCAAAGGTATCCAAATTGTGGTATTAATCGCTTTATATTGTAATTCTTTAAAGTTGCGACTGGGTAAAGAACCTGCAATCAAAAATAATGCTGATTTTACCAGTCCATGAGTTAGTGCATAAAAACCACCTACTGCTGGCGCTGCGAGAATAAAACCTAGTTGGGATATGGTATGAAATGCTAACATCCGCTTAGTATCTTTTTCTAATACAGCATAGGATACGCCCATTAAAGCAGTAGCAACACCAAAGGTGGTAACTATAGTATTGAGTTCATCGGAAATTAAAGCACATCGCAGTAAAGGTAATACACTAGCTTTCACTACAATACCTGACATTAACGCCGAAACAGGTGTTTCTGATTCTGAATGGGTTAAAGGTAGCCATAAACCAGATACAAATATCCCTGCTTTAATTAATAACCCTAGAAATATTAAAGCTATTGCTTCGGGAGGCGCATTCTTTAAACCTGCAAAGGTAAATGAATGACTATTTTGATAGGCTAATATTCCACCCACTAAGTAAAATAACATGGAGGTGTTACTCACAAATAAATAACGTAAAGCTACCCAAATTGAGCGATCGCTACGTGGATAAGCAATTAACAAAAAAGCCGCAATACCGCTTACCTCTAATGCTATGTACACACTAACAAGATCATTGCAAATAAAAGCAGCATTTAAACTACCATGCAATAAAATAGTTTGGGCAAAGAAAAAAGCATTTCTATCACTATGCCAACAGTAGAAAATTACGGCAGCAGTAACTAAAGCATTGGTGAGAATAAAATAACCGCTTAATTGATCTACTAACAAACTATTACCAAAACTATCCAGTAATGTGAGATTAATAGTAGTAGGTACTATTAACATCTGTAAACCATAACCAGCAGAAGCCATAGTTCCCAATAATGCTAAATATCGGTTAAGTTTGGGTACTAAAAAAATTATGAATCCTAGTAAAAATGGTATTGTTACCCAAGCAACAGTAATTTTATCCATCATTTATTTTCTCTATGGTGTATTATTTCTTTCTATTTCATCGGTTTCTAAGGTGGGATTATCCCTAGCTAATTTCATCACGCCCACAAGCATTAAAGCCTGAATTGAAAAGCCGATAACTATACCCGTCAAAATAATAGATTGGGGAACAGGATCAGCATAAGCAATATTTTTTACTTCGGAAATAATGGGAGTAAATAAACCATCTCGTGATGCAATTAGTACATAAAAGGCGATCACACCTGTACTCATCACATCCATTGAGACTATCTTCATTACCAGGTTTTTTTTCAGGATGATACCGAAAAATCCGCAGAGTATTGTTGTCAGTACACACGCTTGTAACACGGAAATTACCTATTGAATAAGTGAGTATTAAGTTTTTCTTCAGTTTGATAAAGTGTTTAACTATTATTAGCACGAATCTTTAGTGCTAAACATAAAAAAGCACTATATAATTTACAATAGTGATCATAATTACTCTCTATGGTTTATTTTTTAGTCCGCTAGTGCGGGTTTTTTTATTTTAAATTTTCCTTAAAAGTGAAAATAGGGGATAATTATCCTCAAGGATCGGCATACTGAATAAAGGAGAAATTAAAAAACCACTCTTGGGACGAAGGTAATAAAGCGAAAATGAGACGTAAATCTGCTAATAATAGACAAACTAATCCGTCTAAACCCTCTATGTTCCAATCCCCGGTGTTTAACTTCGTCACCATTGCCATTTTTGGAGCGGTGCTGATTTTGGGAATTGGGATTGGGATTGCGTTTAGTTCGACAACTACATTGAGTTCATCAAATGTGGCTTCCCGTGAGTTTATTGATACTAGAGCGCCAAATCCTGAGATTTGTGTGCAGTTTGGATCTAGTGCAATGGTGATGGATGCTAGACTATTTGTAACTCTTAATCCCTTTAATGTCTTTGTTGCCCAGCCAAATATCCGTCCTGGATGTGTAATTCGTCAAAATAACTGGGCAATTTTGGAAAATAAAAAACTTGTAACATCAGATCAGGTACGAGAATGTAAAAATCGTTTGAATACCTTTGGCTTTACAGGGGACTTAAATAGTGAAAAGCCAGATATTAGATGTATTTATCAAAATGAATCGGCTCAAAATTTCTTTTTATCTCAACCAGGGGCTGTGGGAAGTCCACAAGATACGGAAAGATTTTAAACTCAACTTTCTTCAGGCTTTGATTAACACTAAGTCTTTAATACTACCAAAGATTATGCACTTTACGGATTTACTATGATGTGAGTGATCGAAAATGTGTTATTTCAGGCTTTTAGGGACTTATACAGCACTTTCCGGTGTTATCAGGTACATATCCAGCGGGCAAGATGCCCGCACTACAAGAGTTTCATAATTCAAGTTTGTACCTCATTAGAGCAAAATCTGCTGTAAATCAGAAAATATCCCAAAATCTCTTGTGGTGCAGGCATAAAAAGCCTGCCAAAGATCACTAAACATTGGGAAAATTTATTAGTCTCTTTCTAAGATAAGGATTGAACTGAGTCGCAAGCGATATGCTTGCAGCAGTGCTAGTACACTGCGGCGTAAATGAGACAACCATTCCCAATCGCCAAAAATCTTACTCCATCTTACTTTTGACTTTTGACTTTTGATTTTTGACTTCCGCCTTGCGGTGCTAGTTCCCTCCGGGATGCTCTCGCGTTCGCTATCCCCACAAAAAGTGTTAAAATGAGTCGTTGGTTTAAAGATGTCAAAAATATCTTTAATAAGAGAGATGGTAAATCATCGTGAAAACATCAATCAGCATTAATCCAGCTTATGAAGAAATAATAAACTTTCTTGCTGCTGGGATAACATCTCAAAGTTTAATTGAATTTCAAGCATCAGAAACTGTGAAAGAAAGAGTGGCTGATTTGATTTTTCGTGAGAAAAATGAGGGGATTTCTTCAGAAGAAAAATCAGAATTAGATCATTATCTGATCTTAGAACATTTATTAAGATTGGCAAAGGCTCGCGCTTATGACTTTATTAAAGAGGAAGTTTAAAACTTAATTATGGAGCGTCCTTATTTAAATCAAGAAGTTCGCCGTTCAGTTGCAAAAAGAGCGGACTATTTATGTGAATATTGTCTTATTTCTGAACATGATACCATTCTCGGATGTGCTATTGATCATATTATTAGTATTAAACATGGTGGCTCATCAAATATAGATAATCTCGCTTATTGTTGTGTATATTGTAATCGTTTTAAAGGAAGTGATATTGGTTCAATCATTTTCGATAAAAAAGAATTTTTCCGCTTTTATCATCCTCGTTGGGATAATTGGGGAGAACATTTTCAACTGAATGATTCTACAATCGAACCTCTGACAAATATAGGACAAGTAACTGCTAGAATTTTAGGATTTAATGATCAACTTCGTTTATTAGAACGTCAATTACTTATTGATAAGAAAAAATATCCTTCTTCTGTGGCAATGAGAAGAATGAAGGATTGAGAAAGGCTCATGTTTGATAGTAAAATTAGCGATCGCTTACAGGATTGCTACGCGATCGCACTGCGGTTATCAGATGACTTAATCCTATGGCATCTATATTTGGTTAAACTATGAACCGTTTGCAGTATACCCAAACCTCAGTCCCCAAATCCCCAATTTACTTAATCACGACCATTGATTGCAATTAGCAAGCGTAAGATAAAGACAAATAAGTTGATGTAGGTGAGGTACATTGACAAAGCTGCTGGTAAATATTCATCATTGCGGTAGGTGCGAGGCAGGATGTAGAAATCAACAACTGATGCTCCTGCAAAGAGAAATACACCTATACCAGAGATGCCGATTTCTAACCAACTTGGTGTGTAAATACCAAATATAGCGAAAGCAAACTGGACAAGACAAACAACCAACAAGGCAACAATGCCCAAGCTAATAGTTTTCGTCAAGGCCATACCGTCTGCTTCCGAAAGGTTAGAACCGATTTTTCGGGCAGCAATGAAGGTAATGCCACAACTAAGAGCAGCAATACCAATACCTTGAATACCTACTCCTTGGGTTCTCAAAGCCACAAATACCAAGCCACTTAAGGTGTATCCAGATAAGAGACTGTAAATACCCAATAGGGGTAAAGCTAGAGCTTTGTTACCTTTTGATGCCACATTTTGGGCAACGAAGAACAAAATTAACTCTAGAATTACTGCCCCAATAAATGTAGGAAAAAAGAGTCCAGGGTTATTGCGGATAACACCTAAACCACCATAAGTTCCGAATGCTGTCAGCACCAATCCACCACCGACATAGGGCAGGGCGTTAGCGATGACATTTGGTCCAACGATGCCATGAGTTCTGGCCTCACGGTAAGCTTCACGAAAATTACTGGAATTACTCATATCTAAAAATATTGAAACTGCTGATTTCTATTTTTACAAATTTTATAGATTCTTGGGTAGGGGTTGACCAAATTCAATTATGGGAATTTCTCTCAGGTTATTTGGAGGTGTGTTTTTGTTGTCTGAAGAAATATGTAAAGTGTATTTCACTCAAGCATGAACCGTATAAGAAGATACCTCTTCAGAAAAAACTTTTTTTGATCTACTGAATAAAAGTATCTCTACACTGATATACTGTACTGATTAAGAACAATTGAGGTAAGAAGACGTACTATGTCACAAACATCGGATGGAATTGGTTTAGGTGAACTAATTGACAAAGTTAAACAGGAGTTAGCCAACACTAACAAAGACAATCCTGTTTTTATGGTTTCAAATGTCGAACTAGAACTGCAAGTATCGGTTTCTAGAGAAATTGAGATTAAAGGACAAGGTGAAGCCAAAGTTGATCTTAAAATTAATGTTTTAGGCGCTGATTTGTTTAAATTAGGTGAAGCAAAAGGAAGTGCAGAAGCTAGTAGAAAAGTCAATGAAGAAAATATTCATACTATCAAAATTACTTTAACTCCAGCTATTCTTAACCAAGAATTTATGGCTAGTTTGCCGAAAGATAAACAAGAGGCAATAGAAAAAGCAACTACTGGCATTGTACTGCAAGGTGGTAATGAGAAAATTGATATTTAGTGATATTTAGGAAAAATAAGGGCATAAGATTTAGAAGCATGGGTTAGTAATAATAGTGGAGATTATTTACCATTGCTAAAAAAAGAGCCTTTTATACTACAAATTTCATCAAAAGAATTTCCTGAGACTTTTAGAAAAATCTACCAAAATTGTCTTGAAGAAATTAAAAGCAATGATGATTTTCCTTGTAAATATATCAGCAAAATCAAAGTTTTTTTACCTTACAATTTATTTATTAAAAATAATCATAAAATAAGTTCTATAGATACTTTAGTAATTGATGAAACAGTTCCCAAAGCAGCACGTATCACCTTTGGAGAAACGTTTGAAGTAACTTTAGAATTTCTAGAACGATTTAATAAAATAGACCATCACAGAGCTATGTGGGATAAAAAGTGTGATTTTTTTAAAGAAATATCAAATAAATCAGTTGGAGATATTCTTTTTTCAGTAAAACAATCAGATATAAATGACAGACAAAAATTGAATAAAGATTTACTTTTAGATCATCTAGTAGGAATAAAATTTATTAATTTCATTAATCTGAAAACTATAGGTGAAATATTATTTTATAGTGGAATACCTTTTGCATTATGGATAAGGAAAGATATTAAAGAAATAAATATCGAGCAAACATTAAATAATATAATAAGTGAAGTAAATCATTTAGAAGAATTACTTAGTATTATTAAAAGAGAACGTATAAATGCTAGAGATGACAAAAATCACATAGGAAATTATTTATCATTAATATGTGATACTGATAACTTACTTCCACCTAGACCTAAATTATCAATGCCTTAAACTATGAACAACACTAATCAAGACTGGAAAATATTTCAAGGAAACAATACCACACCCCATGATCATATCACCGACTTACCAAAACCACCAAGTTGGCGGCCTTTTGGGGAAGATAGCAACCCAGGGGAAAATAGACGCAAAAAAAGAGGAGAAACCTTTCAAATTCGACCAGAAGAAATTGAAATGGTCAATGCTGCATTATATCTAAGAAGACCATTATTAATAACAGGTAAACCAGGTACAGGAAAATCATCTCTGGCTTATGCTGTAGCTAGAGAACTCAAATTAGGAGAAGTTCTTTACTGGCCTATCACAACTCGCGCTACTCTAAAAGATGGACTTTATAGTTATGATGCCATATCGAGGTTGCAAGAAGTTCAACAACAAAAACAACAGAATTTTTCAGAATTATCAGATGATGAAAAAAAAGCCCAACTGAAAATAATTGAAAAATATATTACCTTGGGACCACTAGGAACAGCTTTTTTACCTGCTGCTAGACCGCGTGTACTGTTAATTGATGAAATAGATAAAAGTGATATTGACTTACCTAATGATTTATTGGGTCTTTTTGAAGAAGGCAGTTTTGAAATTCCTGAATTAGATAGAATCCCAACAATCACAAAACCAGAACCAAAAATAATTGATGATGGAAAAATAGAACCTGCTAAAGATACTCCTGTAAAAGATGAAGTTATTAATGTTTATCCAAAACCATCAGAAGAAAAATTAGATAATCAAACATCAAAAACAACAACCCCAACATCAGGATTTCCGTTTCAAGTCCCCGCAGCCCGAACTATTCAAAATTCCTTAAAAATTGCTCGCGCAATGCGTCCCCTCAAGCGCAAAGTACCTTCTACAAGCAGATTTATTTTAAATGAAGAAGCAACAATTAACCGCATTATTGAACGTGATATATGGCTACCTGTTACCAAACCAGAACCGGAAAGATGGCTAAATTTAGAATTAGTAGTTGAAGAATCCCGTTCTGCTTTTATTTGGCAAGAATTGATAGATGAATTTCAACAAATTCTCGAAAATCAAGGGGCATTTCGGCGTATTCGAGTTTGGACTATTAAATCTAAAAATAATAATTTAATGCTCATTCGTCGTAAAAAAGGAGGTAAATTAGAACAACGTCAATATGTTTAAAAGCTGCCCAACCTGTTCATGTGGCAGAAGTATATATGGGGGGATTACTTCATGTTACCCAAGAAGATAAAGCAGGAAAAGCTAGAGTTTATGATTTTTTGCCTGGTGTGCGAAAGGTACTCAATCTGGCAATGGCAACTAATGAAACAATCAATGTTTTAGATGCTGTTTCTAAATATATTGGTGACAGAATTGGTTTGTCGGTTAATAGTTTTACGGCACTTATAGATTTATTACCTGAAATTGAAACCGATAAGGAGAAAGTTTTACCCTTTGCACAAATAGCAGTAGATGTATTCCACAATCTTGGGGGAGAATATGCCTAATTGGCAAATTCTATATCTTCCAAAATTCAACCAATTACTTCTCCAGGAGAGATAACACAAGAACCAGAATTAAAAACCTGTGATTTTGAAGTTGCTACTATTGAAGTTATTAAAAATCCTATTTTTGATTTTGTGGTGGCAACTTTAGAACGGAAGTCAAAAGGCGGTAAATCTAAAAATTGGGTGGTGAAGCGGCAAGAAAAACAAGGTATTGGTGTAATTGAAGAATTGGGTATAGGAGTGAGTTTAGAACTAATGGAAATACCACGGGGGAAATTCTTCATGGGTTCACCAGAAACCGAATTAGATAGATTTGAAAGAGAATTTCCCCAACATCAAGTAACCGTCCCTAGCTTTTTTATGGGTAAATATCCCATTACTCAAAAACAATGGCAAATAGTGGCAAAATGGGAACAAATAGAGAAAGAATTAGAACCTGATCCATCTTATTTTAAAGATGATTATGAGGGGATAGATAGATGGACAAGACCAGTGGAAAGAATATTATGGGAAGATGCAAAGGAGTTTTGTGCCAGATTAAGTCAGAAAACCGGCAGAGAATACCGTTTACCCACAGAAGCAGAATGGGAATATGCTTGTCGTGCAGGGACAACCACACCATTTCATTTTGGGGAAACAATCACCACAGAATTAGCTAATTATGATGGTAATTATGTTTATGGTGATGAAGTTAAAGGAGAATATCGCCAACAAACAACACCAGTGGGATATTTTAAAATAGCGAATAATTTTGGGTTATATGATATGCACGGGAATGTGTGGGAGTGGTGTGAAGATAGCTGGCACGATAATTATGATAATGCACCTATAGATGGTAGGGCTTGGATTAGTCAAGACACCGTTTCAAAGGTAATGCGTGGTGGCTCTTGGTACATCAATTCTAGGAATTGTCGTTCTGCGTCTCGCAGCATCTTCAACTTTGACAGCAACAACAACGGTTTTCGAGTTGTGCGTGTGGCTTCCAGGACTTAGTTGCGCTTTGCTATTTTGCTTTCTTGCCTTGTCAAAGTGTATTAAAAAATGTCTGAATCAGGATATCCAGGATTTAAGGATGTACAGGATGAAGTTTCTGTCCCAGTCAGAGATTGGGAGTGAGATGAATGGCGTTTAACAAGGCGGTACTTTTTGTATTTTTACTATTTTATAGATTCTTGGGTAGGGGTTGACCAAATTCAATAATGGGAATTTCTTTAGGGTTATTTGGGGAACTGTTTTTGTTTTCTCCAGGTGTGGACAACATTGCGGGAGGAAGGGGGGAATTGTTGATTGGTGACGGGTTTTGAGAATTTAGGGGTGGGACGGTGATTAAGGGTTGTTGGGAGTTGGTGGTGAGATTTGTGGCTGGTGGTAGGGTAGTATCGGGTGTTGGTAAGAGACTCTTAGCGGGAGAAAAGCTAAGATGAGGATTGAATACCCAGCGAGTGGGTTTTTGTCGAGAAAGAGGTTGAAGTTTTATTTGGTCAGTTTGTAATTGAGTTCCTGGAGCTAAGTCCAGAACTATGCGGGTAACATTTTCATTAAGTTGGGAAATACGAATTTTCTGAATTGCACCTGAATATTCTTTTTGAGTAGGAACTTTACCTAATTTGGTATTAGGTAAATCGAGAACAAGACGTGGTGGTTGAGGTAAATAAAAATACTTTGGTGTTGCGGTAGCTGAGAGGTTGATTTCTAATTGCTGGGCTTTGGAGTTAAATTCCCAACTATTAAGTTGTGCGACTGTTTGAGCAATGCTGATGTTAGGGGTAAGAGTAATTAAGCCAAATAAACTTACGCCAATAGATGGAAGAATTTGATTAGTTCTAGTTTTCATAAGACCTCGCGGTAAGTGGGAAACTCAGTCACTTTAGTGCTGAGAGGGAAGCGACACGTGCGGTTTTAACCGCAGTGATAATAATTTAGTGTTTTTTTGCTTTGGCATCTGGTAGGTATCTAATTATATCTAATGGCTAAGTGTTGTTGGCTATGACTTTTAACGTTTGAATAATACAAGGACGGGCAGGATGCCCATCCCACAAGGTTGGATAGCGTAAGCACTGCTGCAAGCAGTTCATTTTTTGTGGAGTTCTCTTAGTAAAAATTATGAATTACTAGTTACTTCTTGGGCATTAACTGCTGGTAAGAGGGCAGTAAGGTGTGAGGTAACTTGACTGTAACGACGGGTAATGAGTAATGAAGAACGACATTGGATAGCAAGTTGATCTGTGTATCTTCCTAGGGTTTGGCGTTCAATTCCCCACAGACGGCTAGTGCCAACAATGGTGAGATCAACATTTTCTGAGGCTGTAACTACCGCTTGGATTGGTTCTGGGGATGTAACGGTTTTGATTTCAATGCGATCGCGGACATTCTTAGGTAATCTTTCAATCATGGCGTTGAGTTCATAACTTAATTCGTCTTGGGCATGAGTGCCTGTAAATACTTGTAAAACTTGTAACATACAAGTATCACGGTTAATGAGCATTCTCAAGGCGATAATTAATGCTAAATCGTCATGAATGTTCGCTGAGTAAGGAACTAAGATACTTTCTAAGCGATCGCCACCTTTATCTACAAATACGGCTACATCTACTGGTGTAGTGCTGAGAATTTGTCCGACTCTTCCCCCTAAACGATTGTTACTAAAAGCTGGACGATGCCAGCCGACAAGAACTAAATCTGGTTGTTCAATTTTGGCTATCTGTGCTGTTTCTCTGGCGACATTGCTAGATATGCGAACTATGGGATGAATACAGGAACGTGTCAGTGATGGTTCTAGGGTATTGATTAATTCTTCTAGTTTTTGGCGACGTTCGGCAATGAGTCTATCAGCTTCAGTTGGGGTACTTTCAAAGCCATAGTCTTCTTCTAGTTCAATGAAACTCAAGGGATAAACAATAGCAGGTTGTCGGTTGTTAACGGCGATCGCTGTTGCTAACTGTAACAAACCTTTTTGGGCGCTGGGATTAGCCACTGGGACTAACATTCGATATGGAATAATTTGAGGTTCTCTGATTTCTGGTGCTGTTTCTGGTTGTATTTCTGCTTCTGGTTCAACCATATCTAATCGGATCAGGCGTTTGGGATATGTCCATTCCAGCAATGGTGAAGTCATGAATGTTGTCACCAAAGCCATAATTACTAACATAGTAAAAAGTAAGGGTGTAATTACGCCTAACTCTAAACCAATATTTAGGACAATTAACTCAGTTAAACCGCGAGTATTCATTAACCAACCCAAGGCTGAAGCTTCGCGTTTGTCAATGCCACTAATCCGAGCAGCTACATAAGCACCAATATATTTACCTCCAATTGCTACTAATAAAATCAAGGCAGACAATAGCCATAATTTAGGAGTGTTGAGTAAACCAATTTGTGTCTTTAAACCACTGTAGGCAAAGAAGATTGGTAACAGAAAGATGAGAACAAAATCTTCAGTTTTTATGGCTAATTCTCTGACTAATTCTTCATCTTTTGGCATGACTGCACCTAATAAGAATGCGCCAAAAATTAGGTGAATGCCGATAAATTCAGTAATTAGGGCAGAGGAAACAACTCCCATATAAATTACAGCCAAAACCAATTGACTCAAACGCCCAGCCCGACGATGATGTTTACTCAAACGCTTGAGAAACCACCGTCCGACTGTAAACATGAAGCCAATATAAGCAATGCTTTCAATAATGGTGAGAACAGCTTGTTGATCAATGCTACCGTGACGAGCAACGGCGATCGCTATGGCTAAAATACACCAAGCTGTGACATCATCAACAGCCGCGCAGGTTAAGGCTAATGTCCCTAAACGAGTTCCCTGTAAGTTATTCTCGGTGATAATTCTCGCCAATACTGGAAAGGCGGTAATTGACATTGCTGCCCCTAAAAACAAGGCAAAAGGGAAAAAGTTTACATGGGTACTAGAAACTAAGGGATAAAGCAGTAAAGATAGGACAAATGCGGAAGCAAAGGGAACAATAATACTAAGATTGGAGATAAGAATGGCAGTTTTTAAGTTACCACTCAGATATTTGGGATTTAATTCCAAACCAATCAGAAACATGAAAAATATTAGCCCTATTTGCGATAAAACATTCAAATAAGGCATTGTTTCTGGTGGAAACAGGCTATGTGCTAAATTGGGAGCAATTAAACCAAATAATGATGGACCAAGCATGATACCGGCGAAGATCTCACCAATTACCAATGGTTGTTTAATTGATTTGAATCCCAGTCCGACAAGTCGGGAGAGTCCAATAACAATTAACACCTCAACTAGAACGAGAACAACTGTGTGCATAATTTGCCTACTAAGGACTATCCGGGTTCACTATGATAATTCTTTATAAGAGTGTAAATTGTCAACCTTACTAGATACATTCTCGACTATTTTTATTAATTTAAGATGTTAATTATTGTTGCTTTACTATCTGAATTATCCAAAAAAATCAGTATTAATTTATTGTTAACCTGCAAATAAACTTGAGAATTAACCAGCATAAAACCCATATCAAGAGAATAAAGTGGTCAGAACCGTTGATCAATCAATTATTTCCTTGAAAACGGGAATAATACCCCATAAATAGGAAAACAATCCTACAGCTAAGAGGTTAGAAAAATATCTCAGTTGTAATGTGTAATACTTCTGTAGTAAATGCTGAAAGAATCCAGCGAAAACATGGATATTGGTGACGATTTTCCGGCAAATGCACCTATATTTTTGATGATTACCCACAATCCCCAGCCATAAATTTCAGTATCAGGTCTAAATATCAGAAAAACTGCTATTAGTTACGGCTGGGTTAGGAAAAAATTTATGTTCATAGTCAAAAAAATGTACATAAGGCGTTAAATTTTGTTAAGATTGTATACGGCGTTAGCTTTGCCCCTTTTCCTACCCACGAAACACTTCATGCTGCGATTAGAACATATCAGTAAAATTTATCCTACAGGCGAAGTTCTTAAAGATATCAACTGGGAAGTCAAACCAGGAGATAGGATTGGTTTGGTTGGCGTTAACGGTGCGGGTAAATCCACCCAACTAAAAATTATCTCTGGGGAGATTGAACCCACCGCTGGAGAAATTGTTCGTCCCTCCAGCCTACATATAGCTTATCTTAACCAAGAGTTTGAGGTTGACCCGACTCGCACAGTCAGAGAAGAATTTTGGACTGTCTTTCAAGAAGCAAACGAAGTGCAGAAGGCTTTAGCTCACATCCCTCATGAAATGGAAACTGCTAATCCAGACGAGTTAGATGAACTCATCCATCAGTTAGATCGGTTACAGCGTCAATTTGAAGCTTTAGACGGATATAACTTAGACTCACGGATTGGTAAAATATTACCAGAGATGGGATTTCAGCTAGAAGATAGCGATCGCCTAGTTAGCGCCTTCTCTGGTGGTTGGCAAATGCGGATGAGTTTAGGAAAAATTCTCCTGCAAAAACCCGACTTGTTACTGCTGGATGAACCGACAAACCACTTAGATTTAGAAACCATTGAGTGGCTAGAAAATTACCTGAGAGGTTTAATTACCCCAATGGTGATAGTTTCCCATGACCGGGAATTTTTAGATCGTCTTTGTAATCAAATTGTCGAAACCGAAAGAGGTGTTTCGACTTCTTATCTTGGTAATTACTCATCCTATCTTCAACAAAAGGCCGAAAATCAATACGCACAACTTAACGCTTACGAACGTCAACAAAAAGAATTAGAAAAACAACAAGCATTCGTAGAAAAATTCCGTGCTAGTGCTACGCGCAGTACCCAGGCAAAAAGTAGAGAAAAACTACTTGACAAAATTGAACGCATCGAAGCACCAACAGGAGGTATGAGAACACTGCATTTCCGTTTTCCTGATGCCAGCCGAAGCGGTAGAGAAGTAGTAGAAATTAAGGATTTAACTCATGTTTATGGGGAGAAAATTCTGTTTTTATCGGCAAATCTTTTAGTCGAAAGAGGAGACAGAATTGCGTTTCTCGGTCCCAATGGTGCGGGTAAATCCACACTGTTAAAAATTATGATGGGTATTGAACCACCCACAGAAGGGATTGTTAAATTAGGTGATCACAACGTTATTCCTGGTTACTTTGAGCAAAACCAAGCGGAAGCGTTGGATTTAAATAAAACCGTCATGGAGACTATCCATGATGAAGTTCCCGACTGGACAAACGAAGAAGTCCGCACACTGTTAGGAAGATTCTTATTTACTGGTGATATGGTATTTAAGAAAGTTGGGGCATTGAGTGGAGGTGAAAAAGCTCGGTTAGCCTTGGCAAAAATGCTTTTAGTTCCAGCGAATTTAATCATTTTAGATGAGCCGACAAACCACTTAGATATTCCTGCGAAGGAAATGATGGAAGAGGCTTTACAAAACTATGACGGTACAGCCCTTGTGGTTTCCCATGACCGTTATTTTATTTCCCAAGTAGCTAATAAAATCGTCGAAATTCGGGATGGTGAATTCCGCGTTTATTTAGGAGATTATCACTACTATCTCGATAAGAAAGCTGAAGAGAAAGAACAAGCAGAGTTGGCAGCAATGGAAGCCGAAAAAGCTGCTAAAAAAGCCGCTAAAGCTGCAAAAGCTGGAGCAAAACAGAAGTAGGTAATATTGGCAAATGGGTGACTGATTGTGATTCTGGCTTTCTGTCACCTATTTTTTAATAATGATATTTTAAGAATAATTGAACGCAGATAAACGCAGATAAACACAGATAAATATGGATGATTATTATTCTGTGCAGTCTCAGATAAAATTAGTATTACAAGAGAAATTACATAGCAACAACACCCCCGGACGCAAAAACTTGTTTTGCTGTTAATTGCAAGTTAGGAAAGATTGAGGAAACGAGTTGATAGCGAAGCGCTCCGTAGGAATCATTGTTTTGAAACAATCGCTTTTGATACTCGTCTTCAACTAATGTACAAATTGTCACTGTTGGCTGCTTGATTTTGCCAATATATTCTCTACCACCAATGCCTAAATAATCTACAATCCAATATTCAGGAACAGCTAATAGGGCGTAATCTTCAACTTTGCGAGCATAATCATTTTGCCAGTTTGTGCTGACGACTTCAGCAATTAGTTTAATTGATTTTCCTGATGTAATTACAGGTTCTTGTTGCCATAATGGTTCATTGATTAATTGTGTTTGGTCTAATACAATCACATCGGGACTAAAAGCTGTGTTTGTTCCCAATAGTTTGATCAAACACCGATGGGGAATAAAGTATGGTAAGTCTTGATTATCAATTTCTACATTCAATTTTCGCCCAATTAAAGATGATACCTGTTCATGAGGTCCTGTTGGTTCCATCTCGATTAATTCCCCATCAATAAGTTCATATCGCTCATTGTCGCCATACTGAGCAATAAATTCATTAACTGTGATGAGTTTTAGGGCTGATTGTACCATTATTATGTTTCTTGCTGATTAAATAAAGATTATTCTGGCAGTTTAAGACCGCATCTACACAAATAAAACTCCCCTGCATAGATTAAAATTAACAGATTATTCTGGCGATTGGAAACATTAAACTAGAAGCGTAGTGAAGGGGTGAGAAATAATAGTCCCCCTCGACTCAACCAGGCGTTGTTTGACGAATGCAGCGAGAATTAGACTTTGGGTTTTACCCAAGTTTACTCTATCCGCAGAATCTCAGTGGCTAAAGCCGCTGAGAGTATCAATCCGGTAACTTATACTGCGCGACTATCTGCTTCGCAAATTCTGGTACGTGCGCTGCTAATTTCTCAGGATGATTTCGCTTTACATATAAATAATTTCTCGCAAAGTGAGAATCTATGGAAAATCTCGCATATTCCAGTCCTTTAGGTCCAATTTTATCTATTACTACTCCCATGAGTTTGGCCGCCCACATGGGTAGGGTAACTGCTTGGTCGTAAGCTGGTATGCTTTGTTGTACGGCGGGTTTCCGGTTTCCTTGGGACATAACTGGCTGGGTTTCTATTTGGTCTTTTACCAGGTCGAGCATTTCTTTGCCAGTATCATTTCTGACTACTATCCATTGCCACTTATAGGGTGCGCCCATATAACCGACTACTATATCGGCTAAGGAGTTGACGTAATCGAAGCAACTCATACAGGAAGGGGCAAAGATATCTTTGAGGACGTTGGTTTTTAAGCCGAAGAAGGGGACTGTTTCTTCTGAACCGTCTTCGTGTTTGAAGTGGACTCGGAAGTCTTGCATAAATTCGTAGCTAACGACGGTTTGGGGGGAACAGCTAGTAGTTTCTAGGAATTTTTGCAGTCCGGCGCGGGTAACGTTATCTACGCATGGTGTACCCAATACATAGAGTTTTTCTAAGCCGAGTTTTTTCTCTACGGCGCGTAATGCTTGGATTTGACAACCTACTCCAATCACTAATAACCGTTTCATTCCTGATTGTTCTATCTGTTCTAATACGGATAGATTGGGGGATAGGGTAGGTTTATTGACTTTGGCTGCTAGTATTTCTTCTGGTGTGCGGGCGATGATGGGCAGGGGTTGAAAGCGGTCTTCTTTGCTGTTTTGGACACAGACTACGCCTTCTACTAAGCCGCGATTCAGCATTTCTATGGCTATGCTGCTGACTATTCCTGTCCATTGTGCGCCTTCTATGGGTTCTGTTTTGCGTGCGGACATCATTTCTTGATGCACACCAAAATATACTTCGTTTTCGTCTTCGAGGTTGCGAGGGCGGTTATGGGTTGTGGTTTCTAGTTCGTCTATTCTTTGGGTTATGAAGGCGCAGGCTTCTTTGACGTAGTGGATATAGTAGGTATCGCATAGTCCACATTCGCTACAGAGTTCTTTGGCTGGGCGCACGCTTCCGGGTTTGAGGGCTTTGGCTTTTTTGTGTTTGCTGGAGTCTATGGAGGTCATTTATTTTGTTGGTTTTATTCAAATATCGCTTTTATTACCTTACCGTTAGGGGTTGTGATGTGGGTAGTTTGAGTTGGATAAGAGTTTTGTTTCCCGCAGAGACGCAGATGTGCGGAGAAGAGCGCGGAAGGAAGGAATTTTGGCGGATAGGTAAAGTTATGATAGATAAAGCATTTTTTACTCATGAAAATTGATTAATTATGACAAATTACAACCAAAATCAAGAATCAAAAGCAGCCTTAGCAAATTTACGTACAGCAGCAGCTACAGCTAGTGCAGCACAAACAATTGCTCAAAGAAATTATGAAAAAGCTCAAGCTGAGGTTTATAAATATGAAAATGAGTATAGACTTGCTATAAAAGCAGGTAATAAGGATTTAGCTAGTCAAGCAAAATATCAACAAGAAAAATCTGAATTAATAGCTCAAAGGTTGAAAAAATTACTTGATGAGCAACAAGAACAGGTAGATAAAATTAAAAAAGTCTGAAATATTGGGAAGATAAGATTTCTGAGGTAAAAAAAGAAGTTATATATCCAAAATCGAATATTAGTCTTTTGATAGATAATTTTGAGATTGTATCTAATCAATCTTTAGCACCAAAAAATATGACTTCAAATATTTCAGATCCATTTATTAATTTTGAAGATATTGATGATTACTGGCAAGCACCTCAATCTCAAGTTAAAAAAGACGCTAAAGACCTTTTATTAGAGGCTATTAAAGAAACAGAAGAAACTATAACAAAAGCTGTCACTAATCAAGTAAGTATTCAGAAAGATTTTGAAAAATCTCAAAAAGAAGCTAAACACTGGAGTGAAAAAGCTCAAATAGCTTTGAAAAATAATGATGATGATTTAGCTTTTCAAGCTGTACTAAATAAGAAAATTCAAAATAAAATTGCACTTACTATTCAAACTCAACTTCAGCAGCAGGAAATAACAATAAATCTACTTGTACAAAATCTAATGGTTTTAGAACAACTCAAGGAAATATTATGTACAGTGCAAAATCAGGATTCAATATCAAATACTCAACTAACAATAGATTTTAATTCAAATACAGAGTTAATAGAACTAAAAAGACAATTAGATAATCTGTAGTATTGATCATATTATGCCTTTTTCTAAAAGTGGTAACAATGATATCAATAATTTACAAACTCTTGGCTTTAAATGCAATCGTGGCAATCGTATTCGCATAGGTGATTATCGTCTTGGTATTATTTTTGATGGTGAAACATTAATTTTTGAAAGAGTTTTACACCGTAAAGAAATTTATCGCTATTTTCCTAAATAGTGATTTTAGAATAAATATAAAAATAACCGCGATAGGCTTAATTCCATTATGGGCGATCGCAATTTTACTACTGTTATCACCGAATACAGTAATATAGATCATATATTAGCTCCTACTAGCAATTCTAAATTTGCATATTATCAAGCCAAGGTAGTATTTATGACCTACACCTCATCCAAACTCCTTAACTTTGACGAATTTATTACCCAATATGGGGATAATACAGGCTATGAACTGATTGACGGAGAACTCAGAGACATGGAATCTACTGGACCACATGAAGCAGTTGCAGGAAGTATTGCCGGGAGAATCTATGTAGAAATATTTCGTGCTAATTTGAATTGGTTAATTCCTAAAACTTGTTTGATTAAACCTCTCTATGCAGAAGCTACCGCATTACGTCCTGATGTGATAGTTTTAGATCAATCTGAAGTTAGCACCGAACCTTTGTGGCAAAAAGAACCTGTCATTTGTAAAGGTAGCACAATTAAACTTGTTGCTGAAGTTGTTAGCACTAACTGGCAAGATGATTATGCTAGAAAAATAGAAGAATATGCTTTTTTAAATATTCCAGAATATTGGATTGTAGACTTTAGAGGTTTAGGAGGTTTTCAGTTTATTGGTAATCCCAAACAACCTACTTTCACTGTCTGTCACTTAATTAATGGAGTTTATCAACAACAACAATATCGCTTGCAAGAACCAATTTATTCGTTCCTATTTCCCAATTTACAATTGCGACTCGATGATATTATGCCACATTGAAAATTACATAACACATAATTTTTTAGGAATTGAACGCCAAAATCAAGATAGTGATTTAATTTAGATCTAATTTATAAAAATACAAAAACTCAGATTCCCAACTTATTAAATAAATCGGGAATCTGAGTTTACAAATTATTTAAACCTGCTATAGATTAAATAGGGAACTGATAGATAAGCACCTTTCCTTGCCAATTTTCTTCGACAAATACGAGATATTTATCATTAGCACGACGGAAAGCACGGATACCATAGGGAATATCAACCCAGCCACTTTCTTTCCCAACTTCTGCACCTGGAGTCATCTTTTTCACGAGTTCTCCTGTTGCAGTTTTATAAACATATACTTCTGCGGTTTTTACACCTACTGCAAATACATAATCACCAGCTATACTCATGGCTGCGGTGGCAATTTCCCCCTTACCTGTAGTGTCGTAGGGAACAACAGTTCGCCATTTGGGGGTGCGATTTCCTTTACTCCAATTATCAAAGCGGGCAATTTCTGATCCTATTACTTTAGCATCATCAGCAAATGCAGGATGTTCAATGGTAAAACCTGACAAATACATAATATCTGTTTCGGGAAAATACTCAATTCTTCGCAAGTCTTTAAAGGTGCTAGGAGTTTTGAGTTTTTGCATTGAAGAATGGGTATAGATGGGGTTTCCTTTAGCATCTATGCCCTGTAAAGGATAATGACGAATGCCATCTTCTGTTCGCAAAGTTTTCCAAACATCACCTTTGCTATCTACCCACCAACCCCCTATATAGGGATAGTCTTGACTGCTATCATATTCATCTTTTTCAAATGCACCATTGCCATTACTATCACGCCAAATCCATTCTCCTTTTACGGGTTGATATGGTGGCCAATTTCCACTAATAGATTGTTTTCCCTGATCATTAGTACCCACAAACATCCCGGCAGGAATTGCAATTTTACCATCTGTTTTTGGTTGAAAACGATAAATTTGCAAAAAGCTATTGTACATATCTGTCAGGAATAAAAAAGGTTTTCCTTGAATACGCCGAACAAAAGTTCCATCTGGTGATGTATGCAGACGTGGATCTTGAGCATATTTAAAGGGATTGACTGTGTAGGCTTTATAAGTCCACTGTTTACCAGCAGGTTTGCTATAGTCCATCACATATTGTTCTTGTTTGGTGAATACATTCACACCATCTGTTTGTGGATCAGTATCTGCATTATCTACAAATATTAATCCTAATAATTGCCATTCTATTTTTCCTGATGGAGAAAATTTTCTCAAATCTGTTCCCGATGTATTAAAGCCATTATTATTTATATAAAGATTACCTTTAGCATCTGTACCAATTCCTGTAATGCCGTAAAGTTTTGATGTTTTGACTTCTCCAGGAACACCACCCAAAATACCATTTTTATCACCAAAAGTATCTACACGAACTGGTTGATTATTGATATTGTAAATTACTATTTGTTGATTAATACCATTTTCTGCTACTAACAGTCTACCCAGATGATCAATAGCTAATGCTGATGGGTTATTAATATCTAGAATTTCTTTTGGTAATTTCTTCCCTGCTTGTGAATAATTGACAATTTTTCCAGATTTAGTACCTTGCTGATTTTGAATAATCCACAAGTTACCTTTTTTATCAATGGTAATTTTCCCGGGGTTGTTAACGGTAAAGCTATTTATTTCTGCCATCGTTTCGGTATTATAAACCCGAACAATATTTTCCCCAGCATTGCTAACAAATAGATTATTATCTATGGTTGCTATTCCTGTTACTTCCTTGCTTTTGCTGGTAATTAACATACTTTTATCCCAGCCATTTCCTTTCTCAAAAGGTGCAGGTTTTCCTGTTAAGTCATAACGTCTGACACAGTACCAAGTTTGCCCTTCGGGTGGATAATCTTCTTTGTTTTGATTCATTCCTCCTTGAATCATTGTTAAGTAAATATATTTGCTATTTACTGTTATCGCTTTACCACCTAAACGATTCCAACCATGTGTATCTTGAAGGATAAAAATTGGTTTACCATCTTTATATATTCCTGCTTCGCTACCAGCTTCATCCCAAGCACTATTTGTATAAATTGTCCCATCATCTTTAACATACATTCCCTCTATATTATTTTGTACTCGCAATTTACCATTACCAATGGTATTTCCTAACCAAGAAGTAATATATTTAATTTCCCGACTTTTCACTGCTTTAGATTTACCATTACCAATGGTATTTTCTAACCGAGAAGTAATATATGTAACTTCAGGACTTTTCACTGCTTTGGATTTTTTAGTCGTGGCTAAATCCATTGTCATTCCGGCAAATGTCACGACTAATCCACAGGTTACACTAAGTAAAATATTGAAGACTATTGTTTTTCGCCAATATCTACTCTGAAATAAATTATGAAGATATTGATAAAGTTTGTAGCAAGTTTTACTAATCTGCATAAATAATTTGTTTTTCATGAAAATGGTTGCATTAAATAACTATTAATTTTTTCACAAAAAGCATACTGCACCAGCTTTTTGAATTTTTAAGTTAACTTTGTAGAATTAGTCTTTAAATTCTTATTCATAAACTAACAAAGAAATTCTATTCGGCATCTGATTTCATCAAAACTTTATCAACAAAATATACTTTTCAAACAAACAAATTATACTTAATGTCGTTAGTAATTCTATTTTCTAGATACAATTGTTACTTTCTTTAAATTAGCCAAATTAAGAGGTTGTTTGATAGCGTTCACGAAGTGTGCCGGAGGCATAGCGTGGCGTAGCCATTAATATTTTTATAAGTATGAAAATCATAAATGATATTCGTAAAATTTTAAGTATTGTTGGCATTGATTATAATATTCTGGTTTTGGTGGGCATTGCCCACCCTACGTAATAGTTTATAAATCAAATATTAGTCCCATATCTAAAATTAGTTACAGCGGTTTCCGCTTTTATGAGGTACATCTTAGCCCCCTCATCGCTTGCGGGGAGGGGGTTGGGGGTGGGGTTCTTGTACCTCATAACACCGGGAAGTGCTGTATGTGAATATATTTTTTTGATATATTTTTTTTGTGGAAATAGAATATTTTTTATATTTAAACTGGTTTTGATTCTAAACATCGTATTAAAAGATCATGCTGAAAATAAATTACCTTGGCATAAGCACAATTCATTAAAATAATTAATCTCAATTTATCTATCAAAGGGGAGATAAGTAAGTGGAAGGTAAGGATATAAAGTTAGGTTGCTCTTCGGCATCTATTCTAACTTTGGGTACAGGTTGGTTTCCTAAAAATCCTGGAGGATTGGAACGGTATATTTATGAGCTAACTCATAAATTAGCAGCGTCTCAAGACCAAGTAGAATTATGTGGAGTGGGTTTACCAGTAGATGCTGAAAATACACGAATTAGGTTGACTAATTTAGCTGATCCAGATAGTAAAATTAGTTCTCGGCTGTGGTCAATTCGTGATAACTTTAAGAAAACAAGGTTAGGTAAACCTGATGCAATTAATCTCCATTTTGCACTATATAGTTTTCCAATTTTAGATATTTTGCCCAAAGGAATACCTGTTACTTTTAACTTTCATGGTCCCTGGGCTTCGGAAAGTCAGGAAGAGGTAGTTAATAAGAAATTTAGTGTTTGGTTAAAAGAACAAATAATAGAACAAAGCACTTATAATCGGTGCGATCGCTTTATTGTTCTTAGTAAAGCTTTTGGTCAGATTTTACATCAAAAATATCAAATTCCCTGGCAAAAAATTCATATTATTCCTGGTGGAGTTGATATTAATCATTTTCAGAATAATTTATCCCGTCAAGAGGCTAGAATCAAACTAGGTTGGCCAATTGATCGTCCGATATTATTTACTTCCCGGCGCTTAGTTCATCGCATGGGAATTGATAAGTTATTACAAGCTATAACAATGATTAAAACGGGAATTCCTGATATTTGGTTAGCTATAGCTGGTCGTGGTCATATTCAAGCTTTACTTCAACAACAAGCTAGAGAATTAGGTTTAGAAAATAATGTGCAATTTTTAGGTTTTTTACCGGAAAATGATTTACCCATTGCTTACCAAGCGGCTGATTTAACTGTGATGCCGAGTCAATCTTTTGAAGGTTTTGGATTAGCTATTCTGGAATCTTTAGCCTGTGGTACTCCTGTTTTATGTACACCTGTGGGGGGAATGCCAGAAATTTTACAGAAATTTTCTCCAGATTTAATTACTGAAACAATTACTGTGGAAAGCATTGCTGATAAATTAGCACAAGTCATGCTAGAAAAACTGCCTTTACCTTCTAGAGAAGAATGTCGAAATTACACAATTAAAAATTACGATTGGACGAATATTGCTCAACAAATTCGGCAAGTTCTTTTAAATTAAATTGATATTACTCTAGAGATTGTATGAAAATTCTATTTTTAGATCAAAGTGGTAAACCTGGTGGGGCTGAATTGTGTTTAGTTGATATTGCTAAACCCTATGGTAAAAATGCCCTAGTTGGTTTATTCGCAGATGGTGATTTTCGGAAGTTACTAGAAGAAAATCAAATACCTGTCGAGGTTTTAACAACTCAAGCTATTAAAGTTAGTAAACAAAGTGGTTTATTTCAAGCATTAAGCAGTTTAGGACAAGTCATACCTTTAATTAATCAGGTAGTTCAACGGGCAAAGAAATATGATTTAATCTATGCTAATACTCAAAAAGCTTTAGTTGTGGGAGCAATAGCTAGTTTTTTAGCTCGTCGTCCTTTGGTTTATCATTTACATGACATTCTTTCGCTAGAGCATTTTAGTAAAACTAATCTGCGGGTTGCTGTTAATTTAATTAACCGTTGTGCTGCTTTGGTAATTGCTAATTCTCAAGCCAGTAAAGCGGCATTTTTAGAAGCTGGAGGAAAACTGGATCTAGTCCAAGTTGTTTATAATGGTTTTGCTGCCAAAAAATATGAAGTTGATGAATTAGCAGTTAGAAATTTAAGAGAGAATTTAGAATTAGTAGGTAAATTTGTTGTTGGACATTTTAGTCGGCTTTCTCCTTGGAAGGGACAGCATATTTTAATTGATGCTCTTTGCCAATGTCCGCAAGATGTGGTAGTAATTTTAGTTGGTGATGCTTTATTTGGTGAACAGGAATATGTTAAATATTTACATGAAAAAGTAATTGCATTAGGGCTAGAAAATCGAGTTAAGTTTTTAGGCTTTCGCGCGAATATTCCCCAATTAATGGCAGTTTGTGATTTGGTTGCCCATACTTCCACTGCACCTGAACCTTTTGGGAGGGTTATTATTGAAGCTATGCTATGCGGTAAACCTGTGGTTGCGGCTCAAGCTGGTGGTGCAATAGAATTGGTGCAAGATGGAATTAATGGTTTTTTAGTCACACCTGGAAAACCTCAAGAGTTAGCATGGGTGATTAATAATTGCCGACAAGAATCTGTAAAAACTGCAAATATTGCCAATAATGCGAAAATTAGTGCTAGTCAACGTTTTGATGTCAAGATTATTAATCAGCAAATTCAAGAATTACTAAAATCAATAGTTTTAAGATCCCCGACTTCTTGAAGAAGTCGGGGATCTGGTCTTTGGGAAACAATGTATAATATGTATTGTATGGCTGAAAAAATTCCGCCTCTACAAATTAATAAATTTTAAAGTGAATTCTCGTGGCACAAGTTGTATTAGAAAACGTTTATAAAAGTTTTACTTCCCGCAGCGGGGAAGGGGCAAAAACGCAGGAAGATGGAATAGAGGGTGTAAGTGTCTTGCGACGGATTAATTTAACCATTGCTGATGGTGAATTTATGGTGCTGGTGGGACCATCAGGTTGTGGTAAAAGCACTTTACTGAGGTTAATCGCTGGGTTAGAGGTGATGACTGGGGGTAATATTTCAGTAGGAGATTGCCTGATTAATGACTTACCACCTAAAGCTAGAGACATCGCTATGGTGTTTCAAAATTATGCTCTCTACCCCCACATGACTGTATATGACAACATCGCTTTTGGCTTACGTCGTCAGTTTCCTGATGCAGAATTTGGCAAAAAAAGACTGATGCAATGGAGCGAAAATATATTGGTAGGATTGACAAAAAAGTTACCCAGTGGATTGCGGCATATTTCTCCAAAAGAAAGAATTGTTGATGAACGAGTCCAAAAAGTTGCAGGTTTGTTGCAAATTGAAACTTTATTAAATCGTTTACCCAAACAACTTTCCGGGGGACAAAGACAACGGGTAGCATTAGGAAGAGCGATCGCTCGTAATCCCCAAGTATTCTTAATGGATGAACCATTATCTAATTTAGACTCTAAATTACGGGCTGAAACCCGCAGCCAAATCGTTAAATTGCAACATCAGTTGGGAACAACGACGATTTATGTTACCCATGATCAAACTGAAGCGATGACAATGGGCGATCGCATTGCTATCATGTCAGAAGGTAAAATCCAGCAAGTTGCAGCCCCACTAGAAGTATATAATCGTCCTGTCAATCGCTTTGTTGCTGAATTTATCGGTTCTCCACCCATGAATTTTATTCCAGTGGAGTTTCACGCACCTTTATTAATTACTCATCCTAATTTTCGCTTTACCCTCCCAGATATTTGGGGAAGTGCATTACAACAATACGACGGACAGACTTTAATGTTAGGTATTCGTCCAGAACACCTGAGTTTGGGTGTACCTGCTACTAAAAATCTCCCAGTCAAAGTAGATTTAGTAGAAAACTTAGGAAATGACAGTTTTCTTTCTGTGAAAATTGCTGATCCTGATTTACAAAATGTAGAAGGACAACCTTTGCAAGTCAGAGTTCCCCCAGATAGATTGATCAAGATAGATGAGCAACTTTGGCTATCATTTATTCCTGATAAACTGCATTTTTTTGACCCTAAAACCGAGTTAGCAATATTTCCTAAATAACTCACACCATTTCTTTATCAGCCTGCACCAAATCTGCTAACTTTGTTTTTTCTTTTCTAGACATCTAGTAAAAATTAAATATGCGTGACCCATAACCCTTGTAGAGACGTTCCATGGAACGTCTCTACATTCTTTTTTGGAGATGTCTTCTGCATCTAGAGTGATTTGTTTATCTTTAAATTGGGCTTACTAAGAGAACTCCACAAAAAAGATTATCCAATTTTGTGGAGTTCTCTTATAAGAGCGGAAACCGCTATGAATATGTACAAATAAACGATATGACATCAAGCTATACTTTCACAACCTTTAAAGTTTGCAAAGTTTCATCTGTACAACCTGTGATAAAACCACCCATTTTCTGTATTTCTTGCAAATATTCTAAGGCTGTTTTTTTAATCAATTCTCCTGGCATTAACACAGGAATTCCTGGAGGATAGGGACAAACAATTTCTGTACAAATCCTTTCTAGGGTTTTCTCTACAGGGAGGGTTTCACTATTAGCAAAAAAAGCCTCGCGGGGAGAAATGCACATAATATGGGTAATTACATCATCGTTTCTACTTTTACACGGTCGACATTCAGATGTCAAAGGTTTGACTTGGGTAAGATTAAACAATGCTTGAATTAGACTTTGAATGTCGCTTTCTGTGTTACCAATGCTAATAATAAAGATGAGATTTTGTAAAGATGAAAATTCAGGAGTTACACCCATTTCATTAATTAAATCTTCAGTGGTAAATCCTGTAATCCCTAGTTGAGAAACATTCACTGTTAAGCGAGTTTGATCTAATTTTAAAAAACCGAAAGGTTGTAAAATTGATAAACCAGGAATTTGATTAATTTCATTTCTGGCTTTATTTGCAAGTTCTAATGTTCGGGAAAGTAGTTTTTTTCCATCTATTGCCATTTGGTGACGTGCAGCATCTAGAGAAGCTAAAAGAATAAAACTAGGACTGGTAGATTGAACTAATTGCAAGGCTTTATTTAGTCTATCAATATCAATTCTATTTCCTTGAATATGTAACATTGATGCCTGTGTCATTGCACCTAATGTTTTATGAGCTGATTGTACTGTTAAATCTGCACCTGCGGTTAAAGCTGAGGTGGGTAAATCAGGATGAAAATGGAAATGTGCGCCATGTGCTTCGTCTACAATGAGAGGAATATTATATTGATGGGTAATGTGTGCAATAGCTGGCAAATCTCCACAAACACCCTTATAAGTAGGATAAACTATCAGCACTGCTTTAGCCTCTGGATGTTTTGCTAATGCTATTTTTAAAGATTCCGGTGTAATACTATAAGCAATGTCTAAATCTTCGTTATATTCAGGATAAATAAAAATAGGAATTGCACCAGAAAGAATTAATCCAGAAATAACTGAAGAATGGACATTTCGTGGCATAATTATTTTTTCTCCCATTCTGCAAGTAGCAAGAATTGCGGCTTCAATTCCGCAGGTTGAACCATTAACTAAAAACCATGTTTTCTCAGCCCCAAAAGCTGCTGCTGCTAATTCTTGTGCTGCGAGAATTACGCTTTCTGGTTTGAATAAATTATCTAATTCTGCTAATTCGGTTAAGTCAGCGCGGAAAACATCTTTACCTAATAAATCGGTTAAAATTGGAGAAATGCCCATACCGCGTTTATGTCCTGGAGTGTAAAATGGAGCATGAGAGCGAGTTGTACAGGCTTTCAAGGCATCTATCAAGAGGGTTTGGTTTTGATTCAGCATATTACAGTAAATAGTCAAACAAAATTAAAGATCAAGAAAAAATCAATAACGGCAAGAAATTATTAGATATCACTGGTTCAAAAAATCTTTCTCGCTAGATACTTTTTCTTCCTCTGTTTCATAACCATGAGCTAATCTTTCTATAGCAGCATCAATCAAATCTAAACCCTGTTGGACAGTTTCTACTAAACTTAACTTACCCCGTAAATCAGCCGCACCCATAAACCCTTTTGCATACCAAGTCATGTGTTTACGAGCTTGACGGACTCCCCTATCTCCCTTGTATTCCCACAAAGCAAAAAGATGTTCTCGCGCACATTCTAAACGTTGAACTGGATTAGGTGGTGTTAATAATTCTCCTGTTTTCAAGAAATGATCAACTTCACCAACTAAAAACGGATAACCTAAAGTTCCCCGAGAACACATTACTCCATCTGCACCAGTTTGTTCTAAACATTTTACCGCAGCTTCCACAGAAAAAATATCCCCATTCCCAATCACAGGAATTGATAGCACTTCTTTAACTTTGGCTATCCATTCCCACCGAGCATTACCATTGTAACCTTGGGCGCGAGTGCGTCCATGCACAGTAATCATTTTTGCTCCTGCGTCTTCCATTCTTTTCGCAAAATCAAGGATGGTAATTTCATGATCATTCCAACCAATGCGGGTTTTCACAGTTACAGGAACATCTACCGCTTTTACCACTTCCCGCACAATTGCTTCTGCAATTTCTGGTTGACGCAATAAAGAAGAACCACCACCATTTTTAGTAATCTTATTAACAGGACATCCCATATTAATATCAACAGTATCCGCACCTTCAGCAACCGCTTTTATGGCAGCTTCTGCTAAGAAATCGGGACGACAATCAAATAATTGAATACTAATAGGTCTTTCTTGAGGATCTACCTCCATAATTTTCGGTAATTGGTTAACATAGTGTAAACCTGTAGCATTAACCATTTCTGTATACATCATTGATTCTGGTGCATAACGCCGCACCAAACGCCGAAACACCATATCTGTCACCCCTGATAACGGCGACTGTAAAACACGGCTTTTAACTTCAAATGAGCCAATTTTCAAAGGGGTGGAAAGTCTAGCTTGGAGTTCAGGAGAAAGGAAAATCATAGTTTAGAATTAAAAATATAATCGTTAATTAGGGAATTGAGGATTGACAAGGGGTAGTTCATTGATCTGTGGATTCTTAAGGCAGTAAATCCTAATGGGCATAAATTAAGATGACTATAAAAAATAATCAAAATAAAGACCGTCTTGTTGCCTCTTACATCTTATGTGGTGCTGGTTTTTTTGGTATAGCCGGGTTACATCGTTTATATAATGGCAAAAAAACGCTAACGGTGGTAGTTTAACTGTAACTCAAGGTGTCAAGGCTACACAAACCAGCTTTGTAGAAGTGGAAAATGCACTCAGAGAAATGCACAAAATCAAATCACATTAGAATAGGTAACGACCCCATTTCTGGAGTCGTGACTTATTATTTTGATGAATTGTAAAGTCGCTAGTTTTGACTAATTTCTACCTAGCCATTTTTGACCATTCAAACGGTACACTAAACGAGATACCAACAATTCTAGGGTAGTTTTCCGCTCATCAATTAAAAATGATTCTAAGGTACTAGTTTTTTTACCCTCATTACAGGAAAATCCCTTTTTACCTTGAATATTTTCATCAGGGAAATATACGTTAAACTGGCGCTGTCCCCCTTGCCAAGAACCGATAACTTGCCAGCATTCTTCCGTTGAGTTAAAACCAATGATAGAATATTTCTGTTTGGCAAAAGTCAGCTTGACATCTGGCACACCTTCTTTAGTAATTGCCTCTTGCAACGCTGGTAGATAGTGTTGCTGCATAAACTCCTCAAAAGGCTTATCTTCCAAGGCTGGGGCTTTTTCCTTTTTGGCAGCTTTAGCCTCTGCTGGAGGGTTGTCTGAGGCGGTTGCAGCAGGATTAGAACCTACATCTCCCGCTTGATTTTGATTGGTTTCTTCTGCCATTGCTCACATTGGGGTAGTCAGTTATTTTTATTTTGACATAGTTGTAAAAAATATAGACAAATATCTTTTACTTTGAAAGTTTTACCTTTACTGGGGAAACTACAATCCCCTTTATCCCATCTGCAAAAGCATTAGGGATTGCTTTTCTGAGAATATTTAGTGATCCATTTATATCTGCATTAACTAAAATACCTTGAGCAGATTGATAAAGACCACGTTTAATTCTCTTACCACTAAAAGAATGGTTTTCCCCTTTTTTATATGTGGGGAGTACATCTTGATCTAGAAAACTAGATTTAGATGTGTAGCTTTCTTCGGTGATAATTACAGATATTCCCTCTAATTGTGCTTTATAAGTCAACTGTTGAATAAATCTGGTATGTGGTATTTGAGTAAAATTTTGGTTATTCGTAGAACCTATATTGAGTTCTTGTTTCCAACCTTCATTTTTCCCAATTACCAAAGTACCTATATCTAATTCAATCAACTTATTTATTAAATATCTGCTGGCTTTATGCAAGTAATCATCAACCTTAAAATTGCGCTTTGCACAGAGAGTCTGTAATTTTCTTGAAGTCCTGGTTTTGAGAATAGCCTGTAGTTCAGCTTTCCTCTTGTTAAAAAAATGATTAATGGATTTTAATGGTCTGCCATTAATCAAGAAAGGTATTAAACCTGCTTGATTGAAAGTTACAGAAGCCAAATTATTTAATCCTAAATCAATACTGGCAATTTTCTTATTATCTACCTGTTTTGGTTTTTCTTCTTGATTATAAATCACCTCAACAACATAATGATTAAGCTTGGGAATCACCCTAACTTGTGCTATTTCTTTAGCCTTAGTAGGGAAAACTATCTCAGTCTGGCTAAGTTTAATAAGTCCTTTTGATAGAAATGGTTTAGACAAAGCCTGTATGGTATAAACTAACAGGTTTCTCCCATTTTCCTTATGTTTGTATTTAGGTAATTTTGGTTTGCCCAAAAATTTAGATGGGTTTTCTTGATAAGCCTTTTGTGCTTGAAAAAATGCTTTCCAATTCTTATCTAAAATTATCAGTATTTGCTGACTTACTTTAGCTGGTAGATTTTTGTAATCAAACTCACTTTGTAATAATTTTTGGGTCTGATTATAATTGAGAATTTTACCAGTTTCAAAGAAGGATTGCCTAATTAAGTAGTTGGCAGCATTATAGAGATTTTTGGAAAGAAAGCACAGCCTATCAATTTCTTGATAGTTTTTATGAGTTTTTTTGATGATATGTCTTTCTGCTAGTTTCATTCATCCTCCTCAAAACATTTTACAATGCACTCAGTTTTCCGAGTCCGTCTTCTAATTGAGTAAAGTCTTGCACAAAAAGAAGTAATAATAGAAACAAAATCGTGCATTAAATCATCTGTTCTTTCTGTTGCTAAATTAACAACTTCAATATCTCTACCAAGTTGATTAAGTAAAACTTTAAGGTAATTAAATCCTACTCTTGATAGTCGGTCTTTGTGTTCACATATAATCAGTGTGTAATCATCTTGGTTTAATAGATGAATTAACTTACGTCTGTTATCATTAACACCACTACCAACTTCTTTTACTATTCTGACAACCGTATATCCTTTGGCGCAACAATAAGATTCTAGCCTCTGAGCCTGAGTGTCCAGGTTAGATTTATTTTCACTACTACTGACTCTGGCATAAATAACTACTCCTTTGTTGATTGGTTTATCTAAGTTGACTATGACTGTACCTGTTGTTAATTGTGTAGCGTTGAGTTCACCACGTTTCCACATTCTCCAGGCTGTTTTATAACTAACTCCTATTGATTTAGCATAATCTGATAGTTTCATGGAGAGTTTTTCTCGACCTTCACAATTATTTTAAGACATTTGTCTATATTTGGCAATGCCTGTCTATAAAATCATAGAAGTTTACCAATACTAGAGCATAGCTACAGCTATTTAGATATAAGGATTATCTGATACTTTTTATAGGATTACAAGAATATCCGGTAAGCGTAAAGCTCACCAAAACCAGTCTACTAGAGAATGTGTAGGGTGGGCATTGCCCACCAAAACCAGCCTATGGTGGGCAATGCCCACCCTACGGAATATTACCCACGCAAGATATCAAAAATCAAATAGGAATCCTATATTAGCAGTTGACTTTATTCACACCCGCCGATTAACTAAAGTCGCACTGGCTTGGTCAACTGGCATAAGTACGACTTCATTAATATTAACGTGACTAGCTCTAGTAGCACAGAAAAATATTACATCAGCTACATCATCAGGAGTCAAGGGTTTAATTCCTTCATAAACCTTTTTAGCTCGTTCTGTGTCACCATGAAAACGCACATCACTAAATTCTGTTTCTACCATACCAGGGTCAACAGAAGTCACCCGCACAGCAGTTCCTAATAAATCTTGTTTTAACCCTTCAGAAATGGCTTTAACTGCCGCCTTTGTCCCACAATAGACGTTACCACCGGGATAGGTTTGATGTCCAGCAATAGAACCGATATTGATAACATGACCAAAATTCCGCTCAACCATTCCCGGTACAATATAGCGGGTAAGGTAAAGTAAACCCTTGATATTAGTATCAATCATTTCTTCCCAGTCTTGAAAGTCGCCTTCATGCAATTTACTTAAACCGCGACTTAAACCAGCATTGTTAATCAGAATATCAATATTTGACCAGGAGGGAGGTAAGTCAGTAATGGCAGATTCTATCGCCAACCTATTGCATACATCAAGTTGTAATAAATGGATTTTGTCAGATGCAATATCCAAAGAATTAGCTAATTGCTGTAACCGTTCCCAGCGTCGTGCAGCTAAAATCAGTTTTGCACCAGCATGAGCAAAAATTTTGGCACAAGCAGCACCAATACCACTACTTGCACCAGTAATTAAAACAATTTGGTCATTAGTCATTAGTCATTACCCATTACCCATTACCCATTACCCATTACCCATTACCCATTACCCATTACCCATTACCTACTTTTTAACTACTTGTAACCGTTGAGTAATAATAGTCATATCTTCACCCCTGCGAATTACTGCGGAAACCCATTGAGGACCAGGAGTAGAAGGTGCGCGTCCTGTTTTAAAAAGTCCTCCAGAATTAAGAAATTCTAACTTTGCAATTGTGGGGTTGAGAAGTTTATTACCTTGAATAGGTTCTTCCATAGCTGTTCCCAGCAGAAAATCTTCACCTAATGGTTCTTTAACAATGGCATCAAAACTATATTTTTCACCAACTTTTACCTGTTGTGGTAATTTAATTTCTACTTGGGGTGGTTTATTCCCAGCGGTTATTTGAGTCCGTTCTGACAAAATATCTTGATGAACTATTTTTAAACCTGTGACTTTTTGACGCGATTTAATTGTAGACTGAAGAACAGAATTATTATTACCAGATGCAGATACACCGCTAATGTTGGTAACTGTTTCTGCAATAATCGTATTGCCTTCAGATTTCCAAGATTCTAGTTTTGTACTATAACGCAATTTAGGATATCGCTTCCACAGTCCTGTTAAGGATTGTTCCATTGCTTTACGATTTAATCCGTCACCATGAGTAAACGTAGGACTGTAGAATTGCATGACACCATTAACATTACCTTGATTAGCGGCGCTGTCAATTTGTGTTAAGAGGTTGGTGAGCATAGCTGGTGCAGTTCCAGGTTGACCCGCTTGAGCTAATTCCCAAGTGCTGGATAAGCCAATTGCCAGTAAACTGGAAATAAGGGATATACTAATTGTTAATGTTTTGTTACGTTTCATTAATAAAGGGATAATTTTAGCCACAAGTAAGATTTTACTGATTTGATGATACAAGATAATGAATTTGTTTTATCTTAATGAAGCTGGGAGATAAATGGTATAGCCGGGAATGGTAAATCCACCAATTAAATTACTTATAGCAGCTAGTGGGACAGGTGGACACTTGTTTCCCGCGATCGCTTTGGCTGAAAAATTGCCAGAATACAATATTGAATGGCTGGGTGTGCCAAATCGGCTAGAAACTCAGTTAGTTCCAGAGACATATCCTTTAAATACTCTCGCTGTCGAGGGTTTTCAGCAAGGTTTGAGTCTTAATTCTATCCGCATTTTGTTCAAACTTATGGGTTCGGTTCTGACAGTCAGACGGATTCTCAAACAGAGTAAATTCCAAGGAGTTTTTACTACAGGGGGTTATATTGCCAGTCCTGCGGTGATTGCAGCGCGTTCTTTGGGTCTACCTGTAGTTTTCCATGAATCTAATGCTTTACCTGGTAAAGTTACGCGCTTTTTTGGTCCTTGGTGTAATGCAGTCGCTATAGGATTTGATGTTACTGCTCAATATTTACCTCGTTCTAAAACTGTCTGTGTGGGTACTCCTGTCCGTTCTCAATTTTTGGATGAGGGCAGCAATAACACCTTAGACTTACCTATTCCTGATGGTGTTCCCCTAATTGTAGTATTTGGTGGCAGTCAAGGGGCTGTGGCTGTTAATAAGTTGGTGCGTCAGTCTGCGGCTGCTTTGTTTGAAACTGGGGCTTATATAGTGCATTTAACGGGTGACAATGATCCCGATATTAATAGTCTTCAACATCCTCAGTATATCGCCTTGCCTTTTTATGATAATATGGCAGCTTTGTTGCGAAGGGCGAATTTAGCGATTAGTCGTTCTGGTGCTGGTAGCTTGACAGAATTAGCGGTTTGTGGTACTCCCGCAATTTTGATTCCCTATCCCTTTGCAGCCGAAGATCATCAATCTTATAATGCAGAGGTATTTACTAAAGCTGGTGCTGCTTTGTCCTTTAAGCAGTCGGATTTGACACAGGAAATATTTACGACTCAGGTTTTAAATTTGTTGCAATCTCCAGCAGAGTTGGCGAAGATGGGAGAGAAGTCCAAAGCGATCGCTGTTCCTGACAGTGCCGATAAATTGGCAACTTTAGTCCGAGAAGTGCTGGGAAATTAGTTTCTGTTAGTCTAAGTTGCTAGTTATCTCGTTGAGACTGGTAACAGGGAATTGGTGATATACTCAAAACGGTTAGGACATGGAATAAAAGTAAAATCACGAAAAACCTAGATTTGTAGGGGTTTAGCACTGCTAAACCCCTACCCGCTCAAATCAAACAACTAAGTTGTTTCGAGTATAAAATCCTTATTTTTATCCTGTATAACTTACGCAAAATATTTCTTAAACCATTATTTATCCGTGTCCTTTCGGCATCTGTGGTATGCCTATGGCTCCTGTGTCACCACGCAAGCTATTGGCACGCTCTGCGAACTTTATCACCTAACTCTTGCGTTCCTATCCTGTTCATCTTTTAATCCTGGACATCCTGATTCTGACAGTTTCTCTAACTAGCAACTTACGTTATTAGCTAAAAATTAGCTTTTGTCAAATGATCAGCATTTGGTGATATGGCGCGGTACGATAGATAATATCTGTCAGACTTGCAACAATCATTTACAAATATTACAAAGAGTAAGAGAACTCCACAAAAAAGATTATCCAATTTTGTGGGATGGGCATCTGGTCCCTCCTTGTATTATTAGGGGACCAGATGCCCGCACCACAAAAAAATTTAGGATATTTTTTTAATTGGAAGTCTCTAAGTAACACTCTAAAAAATAAACTAGCCATCATCACGGTGGACTAATGCCTATATTTACATCAAACTAGGAAAATTGCTGATATTCGTAATGTGACTAATTTGCTGAAATGGAAAATAATCACAACATTTTGACGAAACTAAGTAAGGAGAATCTGGATTTGGTAATAGAACGGTTGAAACAAGACTTAAAAAATGACCTGATTGCTGGTTTGTTGGTGGTAATTCCCCTCGCAACCACGATCTGGTTAACAATTACTATATCCACCTGGGTAATTAACTTTCTCACCCAAGTTCCTAAACAACTCAATCCCTTTGACGGCTTAAACCCGATCCTGGTAAATATACTTAATTTTTTGGTAGGTTTAGCTGTACCATTATTAAGTATTCTCATTATTGGCTTAATGGCCAGAAATATTGCTGGGCGATGGTTACTAGATTTAGGTGAACGGTTATTACAGGCAATTCCTTTAGCTGGACAGGTATACAAAACTCTCAAACAACTATTAGAAACTCTCCTAAAAGATTCTAATGGCAAATTTCGCCGAGTAGTCTTAGTAGAATATCCTCGTGCGGGTATTTGGGCGATCGCATTTGTGACAGGAGCAATGAGCAATGAAATCCAAAATCAAATGTCTCGTCCCGTAATTAGCCTATTTATCCCCACTACCCCCAACCCGACAACAGGATGGTATGCAGTAGTACCAGAAGCAGATGTGATCAACCTCTCTATATCCGTGGAAGACGCTTTTAAAATAGTTGTCTCCGGTGGGATAGTCGCCCCCAATATCCAAGCATCTCATGTCCCTGCACTGTCAGCAGTATCAAATTTAGAAATTAAACCGCAGGAAATTCCCACCGCAGAATAAATTTGACAGCAACCTAGTAAAGTGATTACTACAGAGTGCTTTGCTATAAAAAAATAGGTAAGCTAATTGTTCATCTGTGCTAGAACTCACATATTTTTTATCATCCCAACCTATGCAACGTCGTAAACCTCAACAAATAGCCCGTGAGTTGGCACTGTTAGCCTTGAGCCAGTTACCAATCAACCCCAAAAAACTAGAAACTCTCTCAGACGATCAATTGGTATCTAAATTAGTCTTAGGGGCAGTCCGGACTCTCACATTAGAAGTACAGGACACATTAAATAATGCCGCAGGAGAACTGCAACGGAGCAATGATCGTCTATTGACTAGCGAAACTAGAGCCGCTGATTTGAATACAGCTAGAACCATGCTGAAAGAGGCAATCTCCTACACGCAAACGGCTATCAATCAATTAGGTACATCCGTTGATTTTCCTGAATTAATTCAGTTAGCTAATCAAGATAAAGAAGTTCGTAATTACGCCAAAGCAATTATTATTACCGTCAGTGAAAACCGTCAGGCTATCGAAGAATTTATTTCTAATGCTTTAGTAGATTGGCAAGTTAGCCGTTTAGCCCAAATTGACAGAGATATCCTGCAAATAGCTACCGCAGAAATAAAATTTATGAAAGTTCCCGACAGCATCGCCATTAACGAAGCTGTAGAATTATCTAAACGCTACAGTGGAGAAGATGGACACCGTTTTATTAATGGTGTTCTCCGTCGAGTTAGCGAACAAAAATTGGTCAGTGGTCAGTAGTCAGACTTTTATTCCTTCTTCCTTCTTGCTTCTTCCTTCGTGTCCTATTCCTATGGCTCCTGTGTCGCCACGCAAGCTATCGGAACGCTCCGCAGTAAGCGAAGCTATGCCGAAGGCTTTACGTTCCTATATCCCTCCGGTCCCGTCAGGGATACGTGGTTCATTAACTCCTGACTCTGTGACTCCTAACTCGGTGACTCCTAATTAAATTCTTATCTAAATAAACTACAAACAATGACTTTTAATTGGTTTCGTCGTCCCAATAATGAATCTGCTGATACTCCCCAAACCCAGGAAGAAACACCAGCACCAGAAGCAACTCAACCAGAAACAACAGTCCCAGATACGGCTGATTTGTTAGCTTTTGCTAAAGCTGCTTATAAGAATATTCAAGAAAAACAACAAATAGAAACAGAATCATCTGTAGCTGTTGACGAAGATACTACTACTCAAGAAATAGTAGAAACTGAAGTTGAGGAATTGACTGCACTGGCAGAAATAAATACAACGATCACAGAAATTACTGAAGATGTTGTCAGTGAATTACAACCAGAACCAGAAATAGCTAATTTATCTTTTTTAGAACGAGCGGAGGCAGAAAGACAAGCTAAACAAGAAAAATTAATCGCTAGTGCGATAGAAACGGTTGCACCAGAAACACCAATAATCACGACAGAACCAGAAATTGAGATTCCAGAACTGGTATTTGATGACGGGTTTAAATGGTCAGCAAAGGTTTTAGCTGCTCAAGGCAGAAAAGCTGAAGATATTTCCATAGAAGAAATTAATTGGTTGAAAAAACTCCGTCAAGGTTTGGATAAAACTCGGCGAAATCTTCTCAACCAACTCAAAGCAGTTGTTGGTGAAGGACCTTTAAATCAAGATGCTGTTAATGAAATTGAATCTTTACTTTTACAGGCTGATGTCGGTGTAGAAGCAACAGATTATATTATTACTGCGCTACAGAAAAAACTCCTCGCAGAAGTTACTCCACCAGAACAAGCTATTTCCTATCTCAAAGAAATTCTTCGGGATATGCTAGACACGCCCTTGCAAAACAAGACAAAACCTAGCTTTGCACCGGAAAAAGACCAACTCACTATTTGGTTAATTACAGGAGTTAATGGGGCGGGAAAAACTACAACCATTGGTAAAATTTCTCACCTAGCGCAAAAATCTGGTTACAAATGTCTAATTGGTGCTGCTGATACCTTCCGGGCTGCGGCTGTGGAACAGGTCAAGGTTTGGGGAAATAGAAGCGGTGTAGAAGTTATCGCCAATCCAGGAAAAAATACAGATCCGGCCGCAGTGGTATTTGATGCGATCGCCGCAGCCGAATCACGAGGAACAGAACTACTATTAATAGATACGGCTGGGAGATTGCAAAATAAGAAAAACCTCATGGACGAACTGGGCAAAATTCGCAAAATTATAGATAAGAAAGCCCCTAATGCCCGCGTTGAATCACTTTTAGTTCTCGATTCTACTTTAGGGCAAAATGGACTGCGACAAGCTGAAGTATTTTCCCAAGCAGCCCAACTGAGTGGCGTGGTTTTAACGAAACTAGATGGAACAGCTAAAGGGGGGGTAGCGCTCGCCGTTGTCCAGCAGTTAGGCTTACCCATTCGCTTTATTGGTGCTGGTGAAGGAATTGAAGATTTGCGTCCATTCTCTAGCTATGAATTTGTAGAAGCATTATTGAGCAGTTGATAGTTTGGTTCAGAATTGATCATGACTAGGACTTACCCATTGAGAAAAAAAATAAATATGTATGGTTGTAAAAACCACAAAGGGTAAATCAAAAGCTCAAACCATTGTCCCACAGCCATTCTACCCCTCCCCTCATGAGGGCTACCGTGTACACACAAGTTCTATTTAAGATTAAATCGGCGGTTAGAAACCGCAACTACACAGGCAAAACCCACCTCCGTGGGTTAAAAATAAGTATTTTTTCTTAGT